>JBBRJN010000133.1:0-8010 GCA_038219365.1 Kiritimatiellia bacterium
CGCCGGCTTCCCCGCGGCCACGGCCATGCTGGTGAGCCCGGCGCTGTCGGTCGATCTCGCCCCGTATCCGTTCCTCTGCCTCAACGTGGACGCGGGCGGCCGCGACGTGACGGGCACGCTCGACTTCACGACCGACGCCGGGTCGGGATCAATCAGCTTCCAGCCGCAGTCGGGCGGACGGCCCACGGTCATCTCCGGCACGATGTCCGACGCCTGGGCCGGACAGCTCCGCCGCCTCGCGCTGAGCTTTTCCGGCGTGACGGCTCCGGTCCGCATCCGTAAGCTGGTGCTGGCGGACCGGCCCATCGGAACGCCCGTCTTTTACATCCGCTCCCTCAACGCCGGCCGGGCCAAGCTGCGCCCCGGCCGCGAAGAGAGCGTGGTGGCCGGCATCCAGAACGTCGGAGGCGAAGCCGAAGGGATTATCGCCCGACTTGAGGTTCCCAAGGGGCTCAAGGTCCTCGGCGGGGCCAAGCGGGCCTTCTCTTGGTTGGGCATGGACGACTTCGACCTCGCGACCTGGCGCATCCAAGCTGACCGTCCCGGCACCTACACCGTCCGCGTGGCGGTCGCCGCCAAGGGGTCGGCGACAAGCACGCAAGACCTCGCGCTGACGGTCGAGCCGTGGCCCGACGTGCCCAGAACGGGTTACGTCCCGAAGCCGCTGCCGGCCAAGACCGAGTACATCAGCCTCATGCACTACTGCGCGCTTTGGAAGGAGGGCACGCACATGGGTTGGAAGCGGATCGAGCCGTATCCCGAGCGCCGTCCGGCCATCGGCTGGTACGACGAAGGCACGCCCGAGGTGGCCGACTGGCACATCAAGTATGCCCTAGAGCACGGCATCAACGGCTTCATCTACTGCTGGTACCGCGCAAATTATGAACCGAAAATCGAACAGCAACTCGGCCACGCGATTCACGAGGGGCTCTTCAACGCCAAATATCGCGACGCCTTCACCTTCACCATCATGTGGGAGAACGGCTGCGCCAAAGGGGTGAAGGACGAAGCCGACCTGCTCGATAACGTGCTGCCGTTTTGGATCAAGAATTACTTCACCCATCCCTCCTACCTCAAGATCGACAACCGGCCGGTTCTTTTTGTATGGCAGCCCCGTATCCTGATCGCCGAACTAGGCGGTCCCGAAAAGATGAAAGCGGCGCTCGACAAGATGCGCGAGCAGTGCCGGAAGGCGGGCTTCAACGGCCTGCGCGTCATCGCCTGCATGGATGCGGCCGAAGCCAAGCTTGGCGCCGACATCGCCGCCAGCGGCTGGGACGCGGTCACCGGCTACGGACTGTCGCCCGTCGGAGTTAAGACGGTCGGGGAGGACGCGGCCGGCCTGGCCTACCGCGACCACGCCGACGTGCTCAGCCGGTACAAGCAGGCCTGGCTTGAGCGTGACGCCAGCACCGGCGACGTCCCGGATATTGCGAATGTGGTCATGGGCCGGGATGATCGGCCGTGGGGCCGCGTCAAGCGCGGCAATGGCGACTACATCAAAGACCCCAAGGCCGAGAATTTCGAGGCGGCCTGTCGCGACGCCAAGGCGCTGGTCGATAGCAAGCCGGCGGGCCGCTGGGACAGCAAGATGGTCGTTTTCGACAACTGGACCGAGTTCGGTGAGGGCCACTATATCGAGCCGACCACCGGCACGGGCTTCACGTTCGTCAATGCCATCAAGCGTGTCTTCTGCACCGCATGGGCACCGGAGGCCGTGACCGACATCATTCCCGAAGACGTGGGACTGCCGCCCCCGCAACAGCGTTATGAGGCTGTCCGCGCCGGCTTTGGCGACCGCATGCCGTGGCAGTCGACCCGTATCACCGGCGACCTGCTGGCCAACTGGACCTTCGAGACCCTGTCCGGCGACGGCACCCTCGCGGACGCCTCGCCGAATGACTGCCGCCTCAAATGCGAGGGCCTCACGCTGGAAGCCGGCCGCGGCGGCCAGGTGCTGCGCTGCGGCGAGGGCGGCGCGACCGCACCGGTGCCCGCGCCGTTCTTCAGTCCCGGCGGCGTGACCGTGGCCCTCTGGTGCAAGCCTTCCGAAAAAGGGCAGAGCGACCGCTGGATGCTCAACACGGTGGCAACCGGCACGGATGGCTATCGCCTCGGGCTCGGCAACGGGCGGGCGGACTGGCAGGTCCCGCGTGAAAACTGGAGTCATTCGCTGATGAGCCCGGAGCCGCTGCCCGTCGACACGTGGTCGCACATAGCCGCCACCTTCGACAACAAAGTCATGCGTCTCTACGTGAACGGCAAAGAGGTCGGCACGCTGGAGCGCCGCGGCTTCATCAATCCGGGTGACGCCATCACGGTCGGCGGGCACAGTGCCGACATGGACCGCGCCCGCTTCCGTGGCGGACTCGACGACGTGCGCGTCTATCGGCGCGTCCTGACAGCCGACGAAATCGCGCGGCTGGCCGGCGGCAACCCCTAACCCTTCAACTTCGCGGGAAACGGTTACTTTTTCAGTGATTCGATTGTAATCTTACGGAAGTGAATTTCCGCCGACTCGGACTGGATCTGAATCTTTCCCGACGCCGGTTTGACGTTGTATGCCTGATTCACCAGAACACCGTTGAAGATGACGTCAATCTTGTCGCCGGCAACAATGACTTCTTCCCGGAATACGCCCCGCAGCTACGCCCAACAGTTTGATGAGCACGGGCTCAAGCGTTTTGGCCAAAACTTCATACCCTTGGGCGTTCGGGTGAACGGTGTCGGCCATCAGTTCTTTCTTGGGCAGGCCCTCTGCATCGGCAAAGCCGGGCCAGAGATCCAGAAAAGTGACGTAGCCGAGCGACTCCAGCTTCATGGCCAGGCGGTTAATTTCTCGGAAGGGTTCAACGAACGGTGCGGGGCTGCGCGGCAGGACACTCAGGAGAACGATCCGGGCGGCAGGCGCTTTGGCGTGGAGGCTTTTACAGATCGCCTCGATTCCCTCAGCGATCTCGGCGGGCGAGTTCTCGCGGGCGTTCTGGGTACCGGTGCGGTTGTTTGTGCCGATCAGCAAAACAATCGCTTTAGGATGAAGCCCCTCGAACTCGCCGTTCTCCAGACGCCAGAGAACGTTCTGCGTGCGGTCCCAGCCGAAGCCGAGGTTCACCACGTTACGTTTCCCGTAATAGCGCTCCCACACCTCTTGGCCACGATAAACCCGCGAAGGCTGCGGCCCGCCGAACATGTGGGTGATCGAGTCGCCGATGAAGACCAGATCGACCGGCTGTTTTTTGATCTGCTCCTTGACCTGTTCGTGCCGCTGGTACCAGTCATAAAAATCATTCTCCAGTTTAGGCACCGGCAAGACGGCAGTGTTCGTGACGACGTTCTGCGCCAGAACCGGCGCCGCCGTCCCCGAAAGGATAAAAAGAACCAGCACGACAAGGGAACAACGCATGACAGAGCCTTTCATTTCAGTATGACCTGCAAAGCCAGATCATGCACCTTCTGAGCGATTTGTTCAAGCGGCACCGGTCCGTTCGGTAGGCGCTCGGAAAGCCGCGGTTCGCCGTGCAGGCCAAGACCCGCGCCAGCAAACAGGTGTCCGGCCGTTATGAGGTTCTCCCCCTCCCGCCTTTTCAAGCACTCAACGCCGACCCGTGCGGACGGATGTCCCGCACATGCGTTAGGACATCCCGAGATGCGCAGGTCCTCCGTCGCCATTTTCAGCAGGCTCATTTTTTCCGGGGAGTCTGGCGGCAGATAACGGTCCAGTTCAGCCGCGACCCGGTCACCTACCGCAGGCGCATCCGCCATGCCGATCTTGCAGACGGTCGCGCCGACGCATGTCACGAGGTGTCCCTTGTACGAGGTGAACGTGAGGTCGATCTCCGCCAACTCTTGCCGTATGCGCTTGTAAAGGCTCGGCAGCGCAGAGCGATGAACCAGCGGAATCAGGATGTCTTGCGTGACCAGCAGCCGCACAAAGGGTGAACCGTATTCGGACGCCAGTTTCGCGACTTTGCGAAGCTGGGCTGCGCTGAGATTGCCATAGGGCACAAAGAGCCGAACCGATTTGACATCGGCACCGAAGCGCGTCGGCAACACCGCGATCTGCTCCCATAAACCAAAGCCCTCGGCCGGCTTACCGGCACGGCCGCGCTTCAACCCTTGGATCAGCGGAGACAGGTGATCCTCCGCGCGCACCTCCACCACGGGTGTCTCTGTCCGTGCGAAGTATTCAAGAAAAAGCCGCTGAAACGCCTCGGCCCCCAGCTTTTTGAGCACGAAGCGCAGTCGTGCCTGCTGCCGGTTTGCGCGGTCGCCGTGCTCATAGAAAAGTTCCGTCACCGCCATTGCGGCCCGGATCATTTGCGACCCGGGAAGGAAACCGATAATTTCAATTCCAACCGAACTTTCACGGCCTAATCCGCCCCCGGCATAGACCGTAAATCCCTCCACCCCGTCGCGGAGTTGCGCGACAAAACCAACATCCTGAACCGCCGCCCGCAACCGGTCATGTCCGCTTGCGAACAGTCCGATCTTATATTTGCGCGGCAGGGAAAAGGCTTTTTCGCACTTTTGCAGCGTGCGGTTGAGCGCTTGGGCATAAGGATAAACGTCAAATACGGAGTCCTCCGAAAGCCCGCTGTCCGAAGCCACCAGAATGTTGCGATAGGTGTTGCCGCCGCCGCCTTTAAAAGGTAACCCTAAGCGGTCGCTCGCCCTGATCGCGTCAACCACCTGCGCAGCGGGGGTCTCGTGCAATTGGAGATCTTGCCGCGAGGTCAGATGCGCATATCCGCCCGTTCCGGCAAGGATGTCGGCCAGCCCGGAAAGTTTTTCGCAAGAGACCTCGCCACCACTGACCCGCACACGTAACATGAAGCTGCCGTTACGCTGCTGATAGATGCCGCGTAGCGCGGCCACGGGCTTGAGTGCCTCGGGAGTCACCGTGCCTGCCTGAAAACCGTCAAAGGCCTCACTCAATTCGCTGTAATTTTTCTTCATTGCCCTCCTCGATAGCAGGTCAGTATCGCACAAATCCATCGTGCTCTCAACCGAACGTTGATCAGATGCAATAGTCTGGAATCACGTGTTGCTCGGCCAACAAGCCAAGCACGGCCTCCACATTCTGATCGACCGAAGCAGCCCCGTCGAGGGTGATCGCCGACGATACACCGGTGTTAGCCGATTCTCCGAGCGCCACCACCAGTAACTCATTCGGCTGGTTCAGAACCTTCAGCCTCTCAACCGTGTAGGCGTCGGCGGCAGGCAACGCGGTGATGAAGATCAGCCCCGCATCGGTGAGGATGCGCGCCAATTCACCCAGCCGCAGAATCTGGGCGTCATGCTCCGAACGGATGTCCTGCACATCCGAAGCCAGACCGCGCGAAAGGCTTGAAAACCCGAGAAAATAGGAGCTCAGGTTCAGCTTGAAGAGCTTCAGCTCCAGCTCCTGCCCGAAGGCCTGCACTGATTGCGGGGAGGTGCCGGTGATGATCACGGTCTTGCCGACATGCCGGTTGCGAACCAACCGGTCCCTGGCAGAAACCAGCCCGGTCTCCCAATGGAATTCGCGCCGCTCCACATGGTCGCGCAGCAATGAGGCCGCATCGCTCACGACGCGCGGCGAGCCCGGATCAACGAACACGCTCTCCGTGATCATTGCCGCGCCGGCCGTGACGTTGCTGATCGGGTCGACAAAAATCAGACTGCCTGTGGCGCGGTTTTCCGAATACAAGTCGAAATAGAGCGGCAGCGTCGTTTCAAGGACGATCCGCCCGATACCGTTCAGCGGCAGCTCGGCCACAGACTTCTGCTCCATGGTGTTGACATCCATGGCGTAGAGCAATGCTTCAATACGGGCTTTAACGAAACGCCCGGCGTGCCGCACAAGGAAGTGCGAGCCCGCTCTTAACGGTGTCTCGGACATCCAGATGACGATTGCCTCGAGCCGGTCTTTGACACGCGGCCGGTTATGCTCATGCACGATCATGTCACCGCTGCTGACGTCCACCTCGTCCGCCAGTTCCAAGGTGACCGCCTGCGGAGCCGTGGCCTCGGCCAGATCGCCATCCGCCGTCACGATACGCGTCACCACGGAGGTCTTGTGAGACGGCAGTATGCGAACACGTTCACCAGCCTTGATCACGCCCGAGCTTACCGTGCCCGCGAAGCCACGAAAGTTCAGGTGCGGACGGAGCACCACCTGCACCGGGAAGCGGAAATCGCGCACGTTGACATCGTGTGAGATGTCCACCGTCTCAAGCAGCTCCAGCAGCGACGGGCCTGTGTACCAGGGCGTAACCTCTGGTGAGCGTCCCGCGACATTGGCACCTTTGAGAGCGGAAAGGGGGACGAAACGGATGTCAGGAATGTCGAGTTTCTGCGCGAAGTCGCTGAAAGACTGGCGGATCGTGAGAAAGGTTTCTTCGTTGTACCCGCCGATGTCCATCTTATTGACCGCGACCAGCAGGTGCTTGATCCCCAAGAGCGACGCGATGAAGGCATGGCGGCGGGTCTGCGTCACCACGCCATACCGTGCGTCGATCAAGATGATCGCAAGATTCGCGGTGGACGCGCCCGTGGCCATGTTACGCGTGTATTGCTCATGCCCCGGCGTGTCCGCGATAATGAACTTCCGCTGCGGTGTCGAAAAATAACGGTACGCCACATCGATGGTGATACCTTGCTCGCGCTCCGCTTTCAAGCCGTCGAGCAGCAGTGCGTAATCGATCTCGCCCGCACCTGTGGTGCCGTTCTTATCGCTCGCGTCCTGCAACGAACTGAGCTGGTCCTCATAGATCAGCTTGCTGTCGTAGAGCAACCGTCCGATCAAGGTGGACTTGCCGTCATCGACCGAGCCGCAGGTGATGAAGCGCAGCAGGTTCTTGTTTTCGTGCTCATCCAAAAAAGTGTTTATTGTGTTCATCTCTTCTCGCCTCCCAACTTCTAATTCCTAACTCCTAATTTCCAACTTCCAACTAGAAGTACCCTTCCCTTTTCTTCTGCTCCATCGATGAGTCGCCGTCATGATCGATCACCCGCGTCGAGCGTTCACTCACGCGGACCTGCAGGGTCTCTGCCACGATCGCCTCCACGGTCGTCGCATCCGACTCGATCGCGCCGGTCAACGGATAGCAGCCCAGCGTTCGGAAACGCACTCGTTTCTCAACGGGACGTTCGCCCGGATTGAGACGCATCCGCTCATCGTCCACCATGATCCATTGGCCCTCGCGCTCCACGACCGGACGCATGGCGGCGAAGTAAAGCGGTACGATCGGAATGCGCTCAATGCGGATGTATTGCCAAATATCGGTTTCGGTCCAGTTTGAGAGCGGGAAAACGCGTACGCTTTCGCCCGGATTGACGCGGGCATTGTAGCTGTTCCACAGTTCGGGACGCTGGTTCTTGGGGTCCCACTGCTGGTGCTTGTCGCGAAATGAAAAGACTCGCTCTTTGGCACGGGACTTCTCCTCATCACGCCGGGCCCCGCCAAAGGCCAGATCGTACTTGCCCTCTTTCAGCGCCTGCAAAAGCGCTTGCGTTTTCATGAGATCGGTGTACTTGCGGCTGCCATAGTCGAACGGGTTCACGCCATCCGTTCGCCCCTGCTCATTCGAATGCACGATCAGCTCCAGTCCCTGCTCCGCGCAGAACCGATCACGAAAGGTGATCATCTCGCGAAACTTCCAGGTGGAGTCGATGTGCAAGAGCTTAAAAGGAAGGCGGCCTGGATAGAAAGCCTTCTGGGCCAACCGAACCAGCACGGAGGAGTCCTTGCCGATGGAATAAAGCAGAACCGGGTTCTGCGCCTGACTCACGGCATCCCGAAAAATGTGGATGCTTTCAGCTTCAAGTTGTTTCAACTGCGAAAGTGTGTTCATGGTGTCCTGTCTCCTGAGTACCGATGTCTGGCGAACTTTCAACTCCTAACTGCTCGATCCTAACTCCTAACTTCTGCCGTGCAACCCGCACTCCTTGTGCTCCGGCTGTTCCCACCACCAGCGCCCGGAGCGGACGTCCTCCGTGCGCTTGACCGCACGGGTGCAGCACGCGCAT
>JBBRJN010000134.1:0-7977 GCA_038219365.1 Kiritimatiellia bacterium
GACGCTGCTGTCGCCGCGCAGCCACTTTGTACCAGAGCTTGCACCCTATGTCCGCGAGGCGATCCGCGCCCGCGTCACACTCTCCAACTTGGGCGGCGGGCTCCGTCAGGTCGCGATGGACAGTGCGACTACGATCCAGGCGCTGCCGGCGGCCATCGGCACGATCATGACCAACCTGAGCGAGGGTAAGCTGTCGATCGCGTGTCGGCACGAGGGACTTGACGGACACGTGCAACAGGTCAGCCGCATGATGGCGCACCTCGCGCTCAGCATCATGGGCGGCGCTCTATTTCTGGGCTCCGCGCTGCTTCTGGCTTTTCAGCGGGAAGGGGGCTTTGCCCTTCAAAACGCTTTGGGAACAATCGGGGTGTCGGCTGCCTTTGTCCTGTTTATGGGGGTACTCTTTTCGCTGTTGCGGAAGAAGTGAGGCCGCGCGAGGAGACTCCCTGACACGGGTATCTCTTGCGGATAGGCTAGCGCAGGTTGATTACCTGCCCCGTCGTTACTCACGAAACCAAAGAAGGCGGTTGACGCCTGTCGGCCGTCAGCGTACACTTTTGCGTACATAGGAGGTTCCCATGACGACGCTGACCGCGACAGCCGCGAGGAAAAACTTTTTCGACCTTGTGAAAGGTGCGGCGGAAGACCATCAGGTAATCCGCATCCAGCACCGGCAGGGCATGGCTGTGATGATGTCTGAGACAGACTATGAAGAGATCAAGGAAACGTTGGAACTGCTCTCCATCCCCGGTTTCCGCGAGAGCATCGCTAGATCGAAAAAGCAGATGGACAGGGGCGACACGGTTTCGATGAAGGACGTGTTCGGGGAGTGACCGATGGCAAAAGCTTACCAGGTCCGGTTCACGCGTGAAGCGCTCAAAGATGTCCAGAAGCTGACGCCGAAGCTCAAGGCCAAACTCAAAGTGGTTCTGGAGCAGGTGCTCTCGGTGCATCCTGAGTCAGGCAAAACGCTTGTGGGCGATCTGAAGGGCTTTTTCTCTTACCGTTTGACGATACGCGACCGCATCGTTTACACGGTTTCCGAAAGTGAACATACAGTTTATATCCACCGTGCGCGGACACATTACGGGGAGTAGTGGTTTTATTCTATGTCTGACATCATCATCACTGGCGCGAGGCAGCATAATCTCAAGAACGTGAATGTGCGCATCCCGCGCGATTCGCTCACCGTCGTCACGGGACTCAGCGGCTCCGGCAAGTCCTCGCTGGCGTTCGATACGCTCTACGCAGAAGGGCAGCGGCGTTACGTCGAGAGCCTCTCGGCCTACGCACGCCAGTTTCTGGACCAGATGCAGAAACCGGACGTGGATCACATCGAGGGGCTCTCGCCCGCGATCTCCATCGAACAGCGCACCTCGGGCGGCAACCCGCGTTCCATCGTGGCCACCGTCACGGAGATTCACGACTACCTGCGCCTGCTCTACGGCAGCATCGGCAAGGCCCATTGCCCTTCTTGCGGTAAGCCGGTGGAGAAGCAGAGCGCGGAACAGATGGTCGACCGCCTGAGCGCTCATCCGGCTGGCACGAAGTTGATCCTGCTGGCACCGCTGGTGCGCGGACGCAAGGGGCGGCACGAAGAGGTGTTCGAGGCGATCCGACGATCGGGTTTTGTTCGGGTGCGCGTGGACGGACAGATGCTGGCGCTCGACGATGTGCCGAAACTCGACAAGAACAAGTCGCACACGATCGAGGCGGTCGTGGATCGGCTCGTGGCTGGCGACGGCGTCCGCGCACGTTTAGCCGACTCGGTCGAGCTGGCCTTGAAGCAGGGCGAGGGCCTGATGCGCGTGCAGAGCATGGGGTCAGACGGCAAGGAGAAGGAAGAACTTTTTTCCGAAAAGAACGCCTGCGCGGATTGCTCGATCAGCTTCGAAGAGCTGAAGCCGCGGTCGTTCTCGTTCAACAGCCCCTATGGCGCGTGCCCGGTCTGTGCGGGCTTGGGGTCACGACTGATTTTCGACGAAGAGCTGGTGGTTCCCGACAAGGAGCTCTCGCTGGCGGACGGGGCGATCCAGCCGTGGCGCCGTGGCGGTTTCCGCATGGTGGTCTATTACAAGCACCTGCTCAAAGCCGTGGCCGCCGCCTATGAAATTGATATGGACACGCCTTACAAAGAGCTGCCAGAGGCCTTCAAGCAGGTCTTGCTGAACGGCTCGGGCGAAGAGCCGGTGACTTTGAAATTCTGGATGCGTGGGGCGTGGCGTAAGACGGAGAAGCCGTTCGAGGGCGTGCTGCCCAGCCTAGTGCGGCGCTACAGCGAGTCGGAGATCGACGAGGTGCGCGAGAAGCTGCGGCAGTTTATGAGCAGCCAGTTGTGCCCCGAGTGCCACGGTGCCCGTCTGCGCCCCGAGTCGCGTGCCTGCACGGTTTCCGGCCAGTCGATCGTGGCTGTGATGTCCATGACCGTCAAGCAGAGCCTGGCCTTTTTCAACGGGATCACGCTGACCGCAGCCGAGGAGAAAATCGTCGCCGAGGTGATGAAGGAGATCCGGCGGCGGCTGAAATTTCTCTCCGATGTGGGGCTCGACTACCTGTCGCTCGAGCGTGAGAGTTCGACCCTTTCTGGCGGCGAGATGCAGCGTATCCGCTTGGCGACGCAGATCGGCTCCGGGCTGGTGGGCGTGCTGTACGTGATGGATGAGCCGACCATCGGCCTGCATCCGCGCGACAACGAGCGGCTGATCGGGATGCTGCACCAGCTGCAGCAGCGCGGCAATACGGTGGTGATCGTCGAGCACGACGAGGAGATGATCCGCACGGCCGACTATATCGTGGACCTGGGCCCGGGCGCCGGGCGTGAGGGTGGCGAGGTGGTGTATCAGGGCGATTTCAAGGGGCTGATGGCCTGTGCGCGGTCGCAGACCGCTGAGTATCTTTCCGGGCGCAAACGGATCGAGGCTCCCTCGGAGCGCGTGAAGCCGGGCAAGGCCCGCCTGAAGATCACCGGGGCGTCTGAGAACAACCTCAAGAACATCGATGTGGAGATCCCGCTCGGGTGCTTCGTGTGCGTGACCGGGGTGTCGGGGTCGGGGAAATCCACGCTGGTGAGCGACATCCTCAAGAACCATCTGTTCCGCGAATTATACGGCTCGAAAGAGAAGCCCGGCTCGTTCAAGAAGATCACCGGCGTGGAGCTGCTTGACAAGGTGATCGAGATCGACCAGAGCCCGATCGGCCGCACGCCGCGCAGTAACCCCGTGACCTACACCGGCGCGTTCACGCCAATGCGCGAGCTGTTCGCCGCGACGTCGGCCTCCAAGGTGCGCGGCTACGGGCCGGGCCGTTTCAGCTTCAACGTCAAAGGCGGTCGCTGCGAGGTCTGTAAGGGCGACGGCATGCGCTGCCTCGAGATGCACTTTCTTCCGGACGTGTATGTCACCTGCGAGCAGTGCAACGGCCAGCGCTACAACAAAGAGACGCTGGAGATCCGTTACGGCGGCAAGAACATTGCCGAGGTGCTGGACATGACGGTCGCGGACGCGCTGGAGTTTTTCCAGGCGGTGCCGATGATCGCCAATAAACTGCGCACGCTGTCGGAAGTCGGATTGGGGTATGTGCGGCTGGGGCAGTCATCGACCACGCTGTCGGGCGGCGAGGCGCAGCGCATCAAGCTGGCGGGCGAACTCTCCAAACGCGCGACAGGCAAGACGCTCTACCTGTTGGATGAGCCGACCACCGGGCTGCACTTCGCGGATGTGCACAAGCTGCTGGATCTGCTGCTGCGCTTGCGAGCGTCGGGCAACACCGTGGTGGTGATCGAGCATAACCTCGACGTGATCAAGTGCGCTGACTACATCATCGATCTCGGCCCCGGCGGCGGAGACGAAGGCGGCCGGCTCGTGGTCGCTGGAACGCCCGAGCAGGTCGCCGCCTGTAAGGCCTCGTTTACGGGGCAGTTTCTTAAGCAGTTGGCTGCCGCCCACACGTAATGAGCGCACGAGTAAGGGTACGGCTTATTTCGCTTTCACGTCGTAGCAGTACAGGTTCGTGTCATAACGGACGTAGAGCCGGCCGTTGATGACAACGGGATGTGACCAGCTGTTGCCCGTGCCCGCGACTTGAAGGCTACCCTTCACGTGGCTGCCTTCTGCCGCCGGGTCGAAGAGCGTGAGTTTGCCGCCTGAGTCGGCGAGCGAGTAGAGCATGTTGTCCGCCCATGTGACCTGTCCTGCGCCGCCGCGCTCCTGCCACTTGGTTATGCCCGTTTTCAGGTCAGCGCACACCAAAGCGCCTTTGCCTTTGCCGTAAACGCAGCCGTTCGCAACGACGTAATTGCCGGGGTGGCAGGCGAAATCGCGCGTGGTCCAGGCCTCCTCGAAGGTCCACTTCCCACCTGTTTGGCTGACCTTCAGGCAGATGCCGCCTTTGTTGTAGCCGACGGCCCAGAAGAGGTAGCCATCCGAATAAGCCGGCGTGGGGGCGTTCGCGGTGTTGCCCTCTGCGAAGGGGTTGCGATAGAGCTCTTTGCCTGTTTTGGCATCCACCACAAACAGTCCGCTTTGTGATCCGTTGACGAGTACGGTGCTGTTGTTCAGCGTGATCGGCAAGCATGAGCCATATCCGGCGGTGGCAGGGACATCGGACTTCCACACGCTGTTACCGGTCATCTTGTCGAGGGCCACGAGCGCGTGCGGACCGCCTGGAGTGACGATGGCGAGCGCCCCGAGAAGGGTGACACTCTCGGCATACTGCCAGCCTCCGACCTTGCCGTTAAAATCGTTCTTCAGGCTCTTCTTCCAAAGGATCTTCCCGTCTTTAACGCTGTGGCAAGTCAGCAGCCCATCGCCGCCGGTCAGGTAGATGCGGTCGCCGTCGACGGTCGGAGTGGCCCGTGCGCCGCCGTATTTGTTGTGGCTAGACTTGGGGCCTTGCACGGCCCGCCACTTCTCTTTCCCAGTCTTGTCGTCTAGGCAGATCAGCATCTGGTTCTCGCCCTCGTTGCCGGTCGTGTAGAGCAGACCGTTTACGATCGCGACCGAAGACCAGCCGGACCCGATGGTTTCGTTTTTCCAGAGCAAGGCCGGGCCTTCCGGTGGCCATTGTTTCAAGAGGCCTGTGTCGGGCGAGCGCCCGTCGCGGTTGGCGCCGAGAAACGTCGGCCAGTCTGCGCCACGGGCTTCTACAACGGCCAGCAGGGCCGCACCACAGAGGGCCAAGAGGGAGAGGCGGTTTGCGTTCATGCGTGTTCCTTTAACGAGAATGATGGAGAGAAGTGTACCAGCGCCACCATGGCCGTGCAATTCCAATTCAAAAGGGCATCCGCTCGGAAATCCACCAACAATTCTAATTATGGCAAGAAGCGCCTCACGGCGCCACTACGAACAGGAGAAAACCTGGCCTTTTCGTTTCCTTTCCGTTTCCTTTCCGTTTGTAGTTGGCCCGTGATCGCCTTCCCACAGTGCGCGCCCGCCATAATTAAAATTGCTGGAAATCCACTGGACGATCTGCCAGTGGGCGGTGTAAGTTACTAACTCCACCCACTGGGAGAGCCGCGAAACAAAGCACCTCAGACAGGTCACTCGGAGCCCGATCCATATATGCACATGAGACCCTACGCCGCCCTCCTTCTCATCACCCTCACCTCCTGCCATGCAGCGACGCGTGATCCGGTGATCGACAAGATGATGGCGCTGTTTCCACAATTCGATGCGGACCATAACGCCGCCTTGTCGCCGGAGGAGCAGGCGCATGCTGTCGAGTTCGTAAAGGCGACTTACGGTGATCAGTGGGCGCAACGAACACAGAGTATGTTTGCCCGTGCGTCGACGGCGGACAAGTCGGTCAGCCAAACGAATTGGCAGAGACACGTCGCGGACTATGGTCGTCCGCCAGACGTGCAGACCGTGATGATTCCGATGCGCGACGGCAAGCACTTGGCAACGGACATCTACCGGCCCTACGGCGAGGGGCCTTTCTCGGTCGTGTTCTCACGTACGCCCTATGGCCGAACGAAAATAGGTAAGGGCGGCAGCGGTTTCACGCGCGACGGCTTTGCGTTCGTCGTGCAGGACATGCGCGGGAGGTTTGCTTCGGAGGGCGAGAATTTACCCTTTATCGGGTGCGGTTGGGGTGAACATCAGGACGGGGTTGATACGGTGGCCTGGCTGAAGCGGCAGCCGTGGTGCAACGGCAGTATCGGCACGGTTGGCGGCTCGGCTCTCGGTATCACGCAGAACTTTCTTGCGGGTGCGGCACCCGACGGGTTGAAGGCTCAGTACCTGTCCGTGGCAGCCGCGAACCTGTATTCGGATGCCGTTTACATCGGCGGCGCATTCCGGAAGGCGGACACGGAGAACTGGGTGACCGGAAATAAATATGATCCGCGCACAAGCGAGATCTTTCGCGCACATGTGAGTTACGACGACTATTGGCGGACGTTCGACACGACGTTGAAGTTCGCGCAGATGAACGTACCTGCCGTTCACATCGGCGGATGGTTCGACATGTTTGCCCAAGCGACTCTCAATGCGTTCGTGGGTCGGCAACACGCCAGCGCGGCAGGGGCGCGCGGGACGCAAAAGCTGATCATGGGCCCTTGGACACACGGCATTGGGGACATGCCTGTTGGAGAACTCCTGTTTCCGAACGCGACGAAAGTCCCCGCAGCCTACGAGGCCGACCGGTGGTTCGGGCACTACCTCGGCGGCATCGACAACGGCGTCGAAAAGGAGCCTGCGGTCGCATACTATGTGATGGGCGACACAACGGTGGCAGGGGCACCCGGCAACGAGTGGAGGCGTGCCGATGACTGGCCGGTTCCGTCGAAAGAGACCGCCGTTTATTTCACGCGCGAAGGAACGCTATCGCTTGAAAAGTCCGCCGTTGCTGACGAAGCCTACGTCGAATACAGCTTCGAGCCCACGAATCCATGCCCCACGATTGGCGGCAACAACCTAACCCTTGCGCGTGGTCCGATGAATCAGAATCCGATTGAAAGCCGCGCCGATGCGGTTCTGTTCACGAGCGCCCCGCTCAGCGAGCCGCTCGAAGTGACTGGCCGCGTGAAGGCCTCGGTGTATCTCTCTTCCTCGGCCGTCGATACCGACCTCTCCGTGCGCCTGTGCGACGTGTATCCGGACGGAAAAAGCTACCTCATTGCGGAAGGCATTTTGCGCCTGCGCTATCGCCATTCGGCTGAGAAGACGGAACTTCTGATGCCTGATAAAATTGAGGAGGTCGCGGTGGACTGCTGGTCTACAAGCATCATCTTCAACAGAGGCCACCGCCTCCGCGCCACCGTCACATCGAGCAACTATCCGCGGTTCGATGTGAACCCCGGCACGGGCGAGCCGTGGTCCGAGTCTGGAGCGAAGGTCCGGCAGACCAACCGCATCTACTGCGATGCGGCGCACGCTTCGCGCCTTCTGTTGCCCGTTGTGAAGGCGCTACAGGTGGAACCTGCGAGACAATTGGGATCCAACGGGAATTAATGGAAGTAAGTTAAAGAAGGCATTCTGTTATGTCTACTCGTCATCACCTGTTTTGGCTGAAAACCGTGATCCTCTGTACAGGTATTATGCGGTCGGTCGAAGGTATGGCCACTGCGAAATACCCGCAGTATCCGAGCCGAACCACACAGCTTTTAGACGGCTCGTGGCCGTTCGTCTGGCTGGAAAATGCCGATCTGGAAAACCTGAATCTAGGGGCCATGGTGTTCGCCACGGTTGCTGCGGTTCCGGGGGTGTTTGACACCGCGCTCGACAACTTCGGCAAACGCGGGACCGGTGTTTACCGGCGCACGATCACCGCTCCCGCTGGTAGCCTTCGTTTGAAAATAGGAGGTCTGGGTCTTTACGCCAAAATCTGGTGGGACAACACGGTTATCGGAGAAATCAAGTTGCCTTACGCGTCGGTCGATTTGGATTTTGTCAATTTGACAGGAGGCGACCACACGCTGACCGTGGCCGTCGACAACCGGTTTTCCGGGGACACTGCGCCGCTCTTTAAGCCGAACTA
>JBBRJN010000135.1:0-7904 GCA_038219365.1 Kiritimatiellia bacterium
GTTGCTGATGCGCTATCTGCCGCGCTACACGTCGGAACAGGCGCGGCGGCACGAGGTGCGTCCGGGCATCACGGGGTGGGCACAAGTGAATGGCCGGAATGCGTTGAGCTGGGATCAGAAGTTCGAGTATGATGTCTGGTATGTTGATCACCGGAGTCTGTGGCTGGATCTGAAGATCTTGTGGCTGACGGTTTGGCGCGTGTTGACGCGAGAGGGAATCAGCGCAGATGGCGAGGCCACGATGGGAGAGTTTTTGGGAAAAGGAGAAGTTAGGAGGGAGGAGTTAGGAGTTGGAGACGGGGATGCGGGCGTCGTTCCGAGTGTCGGGTATCGGGTGTCGAGCGTCGGGAATACGAAACCATGAAAAAATTAGTGATTATCGGAGCGAGCGGGTTCGGGCAGGAGGTCGCGTGGATCGTTGAACGAATCAACCGCGCGACTCCGTGCTTTGAAATAGTCGGGTTTTGCGATGACGCTGCGGACAAGCAGGCGGGCGAGCACGGAAACCATCCGCTTCTCGGCCGCGTGGAAGAGGCCTCAAAAAGCGGTGCCGAGCTGTTCTTTTGTGCGATCGGCAACAACCGGGCGCGGCAGGCGGTGACGGCGAGAGCGCTTGCGACGGGTTTGAGGCCTGCCACGCTGATCGACCCGAGTGCGGCGATTGCACCGGACGCGGTGATTGGCGAGGGAAGCTACGTGGGGATCAACAGCGTGATTTCGGTCGGCACGAGGATCGGCGAAGGTGTGATTGTCAATCTTCAGGTGTGCCTAGGCCATGATGTCACGGTGGGAGATTTCGCGCAGTTCTGCCCTGGAGTTTGCGTGTCGGGAGGCTGTGTGATCGGTGAAGGTGCCTTGTTGGGCACGCTTGCGGGCACGATTCCGCTGAAGCGGGTCGGCTCTTGGTCTGTTGTGGGCGCCGGGACCGTGGCCTTATGGAATGTCAAGGATGGCACAACGATTATCCGTTGCGAAGTTGAGGGCGGTGCCCCGTACTTGGAGTTGTAGATGACGGTTTGAAAAGGGTCACGCGGGAGAAACATGCTGGATGCTGAAAAACGGTTGGCCGGTACGAGGTTAACCCTGTCACAGCACGTCCGGACCGCACTGTTCTGTGCGGCAATGGGAGTCTTGGCGTGTGTGCTGTATGCGCTGACTGCGCAACGCGGGGTCAGTTGGCAAGACAGCGGGGAGTTTCAGTATAAATTCTTGACGCACGCGTACACGTGGGATGTGGGATCAGGCCTCGCGCGTTTACACCCGACCTATATTTTAATCACGAGGGCCATTGCGGCCTGTTTGCCGTTCGTTCCGACGCCGTATGTGTATGCGTTATCCAGCGGCATAGGCATGGCCGTGGCTTTATGCGCGTTGTCGCTCACGATTTATATACTCACGAAGTCGTATCCGGCGGCCTGTGTGGCGGTTGTCCTTTTGGGCGGGGCTCAGATGGCGTGGTGGCTAAGCGCCGTGGCGGAAGTGTATACCTGGTCGCTGGCTTTTTTCATGTTGGAACTGGCTTGTTTGAGTGTGTGTTTAAAAAGAAAGCAGTTTGTTTGGTTTCTTGGTGTCCTGTTTTTTAACGGATGCCATTTTGGGGTTCACAATTTCGCACTGTTGAACCTGCCGGTTTATGCGTATATCTTTCTCGCATACTGTCGGCTGTCAGCATGGCGCTGGGGTGCCTGCGCTGCGGTGTGGTGTTTGGGCGCGGTACCGATCCTTATACCAATCATACGATACGCGGCGGAAACACATAGCGTGGGCGCGGTGATCCAGAGCGTGTTGTTTGGAAATTATTTCCAGGGAAAAGTGTTGAATTTGGATGTGCGCAATGGAACGTTGTGGCTTTCGAACATGGCCTTGTCATGTTGCAGTTTGTTTAATCCCTGTTGGCTTTATGCCGTGTTCGCCCTGGTGACGGTCACTTGGAGGCGCCGGGGTGCGCCGACAGCTTTCGGGCTTGTCAATAACGCTTCGCTCTATGGCAGCTTGTTGGCTTTGACCGGCATCCATTTTGTTTTTTGGTTCAGGTATAATGTGCCCGACCAGGCGACGTTTATTTTACCGACTTTGGGAATGCTGGCGGTCTGGGCCGGGATCGGCGCTGCGCAGGTATTCAAAAACCGGCGGCTTTTCCCGCTCAGCGTTGCAGTCTCGATCGGTTTCAGCGTGATGGCACCTATAATCTTTTGCCGGGTGGCGGAACGGTATGTGCCGCCACGGCCGCGCGTGTTACCGTTTAGGGATGAATTCGCCTATTGGGCCTATCCTTGGAAGCAGAATGAAGTTTCGGCTGAACGGTTTATCGCGGCGGTGGCCAAACAGGTGTATCCTGAAAATATGGTTCTTTGGGTGGATACGACGGCGATCATGCCGCTGAAGGTGGCTCAGGCGCAGGGACGTTTGCCGGCATCGTGGTCATTCCTGACCGCTTGGCAAAATTTTAGTCCGACTGAGATTGAGCGGCGACTGCGTGAATCTCCGAATGGCGGCTATGTGTTGTCGCCGATACCGAACTACGCGCCGGAGCGCGTTTTGAGCGAGGCCAAGTCCTTTGAGCGTCAGGGTCTTTTGCACCGGATTGTCTGGTGATTTTGGCCGGAAGGAGCTGTAGATGAATAATCGTATTTTTTTGTCTCCCCCTTGGCTGTGCGGAAATGAGCGCAAGTTAGTGGATGAGGCGTTCGCGTCGGGGTATATCGCGCCATGCGGGCCGATGGTGGACCGGTTCGAGCGTGATTTCGCCGCTGCGGTGGAGGTGCCTCATGTGTGCGCGGTATCGAGCGGCACAGCGGCGCTGGAACTGCTTTTTCATGAACTGGGTGTGACGCGCGGCGATCGCGTCTTCTGTTCTGATCTGACGTTCGTCTCCTCGATCGCGCCGGCGGTACATCGCGGCGCGGAGCCGGTTTTTATCGATTGCGATGAGGCGACGTGGACGATGGACCCGGACTTGCTGGCAGAGGCTCTGTCGGATGCTGCAAAAAAAGGTCGGTTGCCGAAGGCGGTCGTGGCGGTGGACCTGTATGGACAGTGCTGCGATTATGAGCGCATTGAGGCTGCCTGCGCGCTGCATGGCGTGCCCTTGATTATCGACGCGGCGGAGGCGCTGGGGGCTGAATATCGAGGGGGGATATCGAGCCCACCTAGTGAGCGCGATAAAGAGGGTAAAAGGCGTTACGCGGGGGATGCGGGCTGGGCTGCGGTGTATTCGTTCAACGGGAACAAGATCATCACGACGTCGGGTGGCGGGATGATCGCGTCACGAGACGAAGGGGTGGTCGTGAGGGCTCGGAAGCGGGCACAGCAGGCGCGTGAGCCCGTGGTTTGGTACGAGCATGAGGAGCTGGGTTACAACCACCGCATGAGCAACATCGTGGCGGCGATCGGCGTGGGACAATTGCAGTATTTGGAAGAGATTGTTGCTAAAAAACGGCAGATTTTCGGGTGGTACAAGGAACGGTTGGAGGGTCCTGGAACTGTCCGGATGATGCCGGAGGCGGCGTACGGACAGTGTACGCGATGGTTGACGGTCCTCGAGATGAGTGAGGACGGAGGACAGAGAATGGAGGCCGGAGCGGGTTCTTCAGCCTTCAGCCTTCAGCCTTCAGCCTTGGTCGGGCGGGTGATGGCGGCGCTGGAGGAGAAGAATATCGAGTCGCGCCCGGTGTGGAAAGCCATGCATCGGCAGCCGGTGTTCGGTGGCTCAAAGATTTATGGCGGCCAGGTGAGCGACCGGTTGTTTAGGGACGGACTGTGTTTGCCATCGGGTGCCGGGCTAGAAGAAAAAGACGTGTCGCGGGTTTGTGAGTGTGTTACTGGAAATTGGCGGTAATCGAAATCGGACCGTTCGAGGGACTAGCGACGATATGAAATGGAAATTACCAGGGTTCCGATGCTTGCTGGGGTACGCCTGCATGGAATTAATCGGCACGTTGTCGGTGCGGGCTGAGCCGATTACGCTGGGCTCTTTGTTAGAGGAAATGACTGATCCCGAACGGCTGACCCGCTTACCAGAACAGCCTTATCGGTTGCTGCATGCAAGCAGTTATGATCGCCTTGCGCTTCAGCCCTGCACACCCGAGTGGTTCGCAAATTCGGACTCGTGCAATTATCTCCGCAGTGAATCGGTTAACGGGCGAACGGAGTATGTTCTGCTGGATGCGGAGGGCCCTGGGGCGATTGTGCGGTTCTGGACAACCGCGATATGGTCTGACAACACGCTACGCGTCTATTTGGACAATGTGGCAGCACCCCAAATCGAAGGGACGCTGACGCAGATCATAGGGAACAACGCTTTGGCCGCTTCGCCGCTTTCGTTCTTAGCCCCTTTCAAGACGGGGACGATCATGACCGGGCATAATCTTTATCTGCCGATCCCGTTTAGGCAGCATTGCAAGGTCACCCTTTCAACGCCCAACAACGCTTACATTTACTACAACATTGATTATCGCGTGTACGATTCGGGGGCGGACGTCGAGTCGTTCACGATGAACGCCATGGACGTTTACCATGCTGAATATGTCCGCGCTTTGTCCGACCTTGCGGAAGGGCATCCCCAAGGGAGCGCCACGTCAATGTGTACCCGGATTGAAGGGCGTCTTGCGTGGGGTGGCGATAAACGGTCGATCACGCTAAAGGGGTCATCTGCCATACGCGCGTTGAAATTTAAGCTGGCTGCACCCGATTTAGCACAGGCGCTTCGCAGCACACATATCGAGGTGGATTTCGACGATGAACAAGGCTCTGTGCATTGTCCGATAGGTGATTTCTTTGGCACAGGATGCACGGTGACGACGGGCAGCACATGGTTTGTGGAAGCGACCTCTAACGGCATACTACAGGCTTTCTGGACGATGCCTTTCCAGAAAAAGGCAACCGTGCGTTTGGTTAATCACGGACAGCAGTTTGTCGATGTTTTGCAAGGCGAGGTTTGGGCGGGGCCCTACACATGGGGGCCCAACAGCATGCACTTCCATGCTGCTTGGCGCGATTATCCATTTGAAGACACCGTCGGAAATAAAGGCAAGGATGTCAATTACGTGACGTTGCGAGGCAGGGGCCGTTTGGTGGGAGACTCCCTTTCCATCTTCAATGACGCTCCGCTGCCTTCGCACTGGTGTAATAATTGGTGGGGCGAGGGGGATGAGAAAATCTATGTTGATGGCGAAGCGTTCCCTTCGCATTTCGGCACGGGTTCAGAGGACTATTACGGGTATGCCTGGTGTTCGGCACAAACATTCAATACGCCGTTTATTGCGCAGCCGTTAGGTTCCGGGGATGATAAAAGGGGGAATACGATCAATACCCGCATGCGCTTACTTGACGATATCCCTTATCAAACGGGCCTCAGGTTCGACATGGAGTTGCTGACTTGGCAGCCGGGACACTACCGTTATGCGCCAACGGTTTATTGGTATGCGTGTCCGGGGGGAGCGTGTGACACGCCTGATCCGTTGGCCAACTCCGTGTTACCTGTGCCGCGTGCGACGTCGGGAGCCGAGGCTGCTTCCGCAATCTGTCCGATAGGCGTGCGTATGGATATCGAGACGATGACCGTTGTACAGAACACGGGAGGTGCGATTGCCTGTGTGTTGAGTAACAGCTTTGGATTGAATGGCGAGAGCTGTGTTTGCTGGCGGAATTGTAGCGTTGGAAGCCGGGTCGATTTCGGGTTCCCGGCGACGTTTGCCGGGCAGTGTGTGTTGGCCGTGCGCGCTTTGTCCGGTCCTTCTTCGGGCACCATCCGCGTGAGCATGAATGGCGAGGTCATAACAAACGGGGTCGGTTTGTATGCGCCGCTGACAGCATTGTCCACCGTTCACCTGGGAACGCGGCTTCTCCGGCATGGCATCAATACGCTGACGTTTGAAGTGACGGGCATGCCCGCAGGAGCAAGCCAGGTTGAATTCGCCTTCGACTGTTTGGAGAATGAGGGGCCCTACTATGTGTCGCATCTTTTGCCCGCGCTGCGTGAGCGCTTGGAGGGCGAGGATTTGCCGGTGGCGGTGACATGTGGAGAGGCAACAGTCGACTCGAATTCGTATGTGAACAGCAACGGTAAGTGTGTCCTGTGGTCAGGAGCTCAAACAGGTGGAGCAGCGGTTTTAAAAATCTTTTCAACGGAGGCACGGCAGGTCCCGTTAACAGGTGTTTTTTTGTGTACAACCAATGGCGCGGTTTGTGAGATCTCCATAAATAATCAGACCGCTTGCCAAGGACTGGATTTGTACCGGGCAGAGAAGGGTGTCACAAACGTGTTTCTCGGGACTCAGGTGCTTTTGCCGGGGACCAACGAGCTAAAAGTGACGGTTACGGGATGTGCGCAAGGGCTTGATCCTTTGCGCTTGGCACTGGGTCTGGATTGTGTTGATATCGGCTCGCTTTATGCGTTCAACATGGAAAAACAAACACTGACGCCTTTGATCGGCCCGTATGACGACCCGGATGGGGATGGGTTGTTCAATCTGGCCGAATATGCTTTTGGAGGAGATCCTGTGCGCCCTGATGGGGTCGGACTGTGGCCGGCTCCGCTTGTGCTCCAGGGAGGTGGTTTGGTCGTCCCGGTCATTTCTTACCGTCGCCGCAAGCCGACTTTGGCACTCCCCGTTTTAGGTACAGAGGGCGTCAATCTTCAGGTGGACGGCATTGTTTATCAGGTTCAGGAGTCGGCTACACTGGGGGGAGAGGCCCGATGGGCCACGACCAATATGTTTGGGCCGACCGTTATGTCGATCGGAGATCCAGACGAGGACAACGGGAGGACGGTCAGAGTCCGCGTTCGTACGGTTAAACCCTTGTCAAACGGGCATTCTGGCACCCGGTTTATGCGGGTTGGTCTGCACGAGCCGTAATCTGGGCTGTAATAACAGGGTGGGGTGTGGTTTAATAACGCAACTTTGATGAAGAAAAAGTGGAAAGAACAGGCAAGCGTTTCGAGTTATCGGCTCGGATGCTTTTTGGTGGACACGGCGGTGATGGCTGCGGCCTATCTGACTGCGTTTCTCCTGCGGTTTGACTTCCAAGAACCGTCTTGGGGGTGGCATCGGGTCGCGCTTTCCTTTGTGACGGTTTGGATCGTGCAGGGCGTAGCTTTATCGCTGTTCGGTTGCAATAAGCTCGTGTGGCGCTATGTGAGCGTGGGAGATGTGCCGACGTTCGTCGGGGCAATTGGGACCTCGACGGCTGTGCTGGTGTTGTTGCGGCTCGCGCTGCCGTTGCACATGGGCTTACGACCGCCGTACAGCATCACCTTCTTCAATGGTTTCCTGGTGGCGGGCGGCTTGCTCGGCGTGCGGTTGCTATGGCGGTTTATGGTGGACGGTGAGTTTACCCGAGAGGCTGTGACGCGGGGACGCATGAGGCGGGTGCTGTTGGTGGGTGCGGGATCGGCGGGCAACCTGGTGGCGCGGGAGTTGCGGAGGCAAGGGGCGCGGCGGCAAGCGGTCGTCGGGTTCCTCGACGATGACCCGGCCAAACAGCATGCGAAGATTCAAGGTCATGCTGTTCTGGGGCGGATCGATGACCTGCCTGCCATGGTGCGCAAGTATGTGGTGGAAGAGGTCATTATTTCCATGGCGCGGGTGCCGCGCGATGTGATCCGCCGGGTGGTGAGATTGTGTGAGCGGGCGCATGTGCCGGCCCGGATCGTGCCTGGGTATTATGAGCTGATCGAGGGAAGCCTGACCGCGTCGAAGATCCGCAACGTCGATGTGGCGGATCTGCTGGGGCGCGAGGAGACGACCTTGGACGGGCATGCCGTACTCGACTTGTTGGGCCAGAAACGGGTGCTGGTGACCGGGGCTGGCGGGACGATCGGCAGCGAACTGGTGCGGCAGATTGTGCGAGCGGGGCCGGAGCAATTGGTGCTGGTGGAACGTTCCGAAAACGCGTTATATGAG
>JBBRJN010000136.1:0-7814 GCA_038219365.1 Kiritimatiellia bacterium
CCCGAGTGATTTTCTTGTGCAGGACGAGACGGCCAGGCGGCTCTATCTCGGCCAGAATTTCAGAATGTGAGAGAGTGAAGACGATGTCAAAAATCGATCTGATAAAAACAAAACCGCCTGCCACAACGGCAGGCAAACAAAAGAAAGGATGACACACTATGCCTATTGAAGTGACGATCCGTCATCTGAATGCTGCTCCCGGAATTAAAGAATATGCGGAATTGCGTGCAACCAAGCTGCAGGAGCAGTTTCCCCGAGTGGAAAGTATCCATGTGATTATCGACGTGCAGCGCCATCTTTTCGAGGCGGAGTTTGTCGTGCAGCAAAAGGGTTTGACCGCTGTCGGCGCGAAGGAACATGCGGCAAGCGCACGCGCGGTCATTGATACGGCCGCAGCCCGCGCTGAAAAGCAGCTGCGCAAAACCATTGCCAAACGTGTGACCTCACACATCCGAAACACAGACAAAAAGTAATGGCAGAGAGCCGTCAGAGCCAGGTTCAGCAGTCCCGCGTCACGGTCGGCCAGTTTTTGAAGGTTGGCCGTGACCGTTTGGGGCTTGACCTGGCCGCCGGAGAGGCGGGCATGGAGCGTGTGATCATCGAGCCGGTGGTCCACCGTCCAGGCCTTGCTTTGTCGGGTTTCTATGAACATTTCGCCTGGAAGCGCATCCAGGTGGTCGGGATGGCGGAGTATGCCTACCTTTCGTCGTTGCCGGAAGAGCTGCGGGTGCAAAGGTTTGAAGAGCTGTTTGCGCTGAAGATTCCCTGCATGGTCTTCACGCGGGGGAAGCGGGTGTTCCCTGAAGTGCTGCGGGTCGCCGAGCGGGATGGTGTTGCGGTGTTGCGTTCCAGTATGGTGACGCGGCACTTCATGCACACCGCCACGTTTGTGCTGGAGGATCTGCATGCGCCGCGCTGCAAAGTTCACGGCACCATGTTGGAGGTCGCTGGCGTGGGCGTCTTTATCGAAGGTGCCGCGGGGCTGGGAAAGAGCGAAACAGCGCTCGGACTGATCAAGCGCGGGCATGCGCTGGTCGCGGATGATCTGACGCTTTTGCGCCGCGACAGCAATAACAAGCTGCTCGGATCGGCGTTGGCCGTGACGCAGTACTACATGGAGATCCGCGGTATCGGCATCATCTATGTGCCGGCGATTTTCGGTGTGGCAGCGGTGCGTGGCGAGAAGCAGGTTGATCTGGTGGTGACCCTGAAGCGGCAGGGCGAGGCGGACGCTGAGCTCGATCGGACTGGCACCGAAGAGTTGAAGCGCGATTTTCTGGGGGTTTCGATTCCCCAGCTGGTGATTCCCGTTGCGCCCGGCAGGGATTTGGTGAACTTGGTTGAAACAGCGGCGCAGGAGCATAAACTGCGCCTTTCAGGCTATGTCGCTGTCCGCGAACTGGACTCACAGATCAAGCAGCACCATGCCAGAGGAGGAGAATAGCACGTGGGACAGTCTGATGCAAATGAGGAGACCCGGGAGTTTGTTTTGCTGAACAAATACGGGATGCACGTTCGGCCGGCCGGCCTTTTCGCCAAAGTGGCTTCGCGTTTCAATGCCGAAGTCGACGTTGAGAAAGACGGCAGTGTTGTTTCGGGGAAAAGCATCATGGCGTTGATGACATTGGAGGCCGTGTGCGGCACGAAGTTACGTGTGACGGCGAGCGGCCCGCAGGGTCGTGAGGTGCTCGACGAACTTGAGTCCTTGGTGTCGCGCAAATTCGATATCCCCGATGAACAATGACCCGGATATAAGCCACGGTGCGAACAACGGCATGCGGATGCTTACCGGCTTGGCCGCCTCTCGTGGCTTTGTCTCCGGTCCGGTTTTTCTTTTTCATACGACGGCGAATGACCAGATCCCGGAGTACCGGGTCGAGCCGGGTCAGGTCGCACACGAAATCGCGCGGTTAACTGATGCGTTTGCCCTTACGCGGACGCAGATACGCTCCCTCGCGATCGAGCTTAACAAAAGGATCAGCGGCGACGAGGCTACCATTTTTGACGGCCACCTGATGATCATCGATGACCCGTCGTTTATCGGTTCCTGCAAAGAAAAGGTGTCGCGGAATCAATTCAACGCCGAAGCCGCGGTCAACGCGGTTTCAGAAAAGTACTCGTCGATTTTTGCGGCGATGGACGACGCGTATCTGAAGGAGCGTTCTAAAGATGTCGGCGACATCACCCGGCGCATTATCCGCAACCTGCTGGGCGGCGCTGACGTGCAAGCGTTCCGCGTCGAGCAGCCGTGCATTATTGTGGCCGACGAGCTGTCTCCGTCTGAAACGATCTCGTTGCCGAAGAACCTGATTCTCGGGTTTGCCACTGACAGGGGCAGCAATACTTCGCACGCCTCCTTGCTGGCGCGGGCGCTGGGCATCCCCGCCGTCGTCGGGCTCGGCTCGCTTTCTGAAATTGTGAAGACCGGAGACCTGCTGCTGCTTGACGGCACGCGCGGCAAGGTGATCATCAATCCGGGACGCGAGGAGCGCCTGGCCTTTGAGAAGATGGTCGCCCGCTCCAAGACCATCGATGAGAAACTCGAACAAGGCAGGCTGACCCCCGGCACGACGAGTGACGGCCACAGGGTGCCGATTCTCGCGAATGTGGATTACAGCACGCCCATGACCGGCCTCTATGCGGTCGGCGCGGAAGGCATCGGGCTCTACCGCTCGGAATACCTGTGGCTGACGATGGATCGCGAGCCGACCGAAGAGGAGCAGGCGCACGCCTACACGGCTGCGGCACGTGCTTTGCCTGAAGGGCAACCGGTCACGATCCGCGTCTTGGATCTTGGCGGCGACAAGATGATTAAGGGTTCAAACACGCCCATGCACAAAGAGGCGAACCCGTTCCTGGGCAACCGCTCGATTCGCTTCCTGCTTCGTAATCCGGAGGTGTTCCGGCGGCAGCTGCGTGCGATTCTTCGGGCGAGTGCCCACGGTAACGTGCAACTCATGTATCCGATGATTGCGACCATTGAAGAGCTGCGAGCCGCAAATCTTGAGGTTCGCTCATGCATGACGGAACTGAAGAGCGAAGGCGTCCCCTTTAACGACGCGCTCAAGCGGGGCGTTATGATCGAAATACCTGCGGCGGCGCTGATTAGCGGTGTGCTCGCGAAGGAGTCGGACTTTTTTTCAATCGGAACCAATGACCTGATCCAGTATACGCTTGCGGTCGACCGTATCAACGAGACCGTTGCGCGCCTTTATCAGCCCACGCATCCGGCCGTGCTGCAGTTGATCGACATGACCGTTAAGGCCGGGCATGCGCATTCACTCAAGGTTTCCATCTGTGGCGAGACGGCCTCTGATCCTGTGCTGGCGGTTCTGCTGATTGGCATGGGCGTGGATGAACTCAGCATGTCGCCCAATCTCATCCCTCTGGTCAAAAAAATCATCAGCCAGGTCGCTTTCGCGGACGCGCACGCCTTGGCTGAAACGGTGCGGCGTATGAATCATGCCCCGGCCGATAAAGTGTACGCTTTTTGCAGGAATCAGGTGATGAAGCTTGCGCCGGATTTGTTATATCTGCAGTGAATCTGAGAGAAAAGTAGCTTTTCAGGCGAGATGCACTTAATGAATAGACGGGGGATGGCGATGACGAAAGGCGCATGGTTGCTGAGCCTGTTGACCGTGGTGCGGTTAGGCGCTCAAGAGTCGGTGACGGTCAGGCCAACGGATGACGGGCGGGCATTGATTAATCCAGGCATGGGCTGGACCATGCACTTCTACTCCAACATCCCGCAGAACTACGGGTCGCGACTGGAGCCCTCCGACGCGCTGGCGTGGTTTCCCGGCTGCTCGACGGTCTATCTGCGCATCCCGTGGGCCTACCTCGAGCCGGAAGAGGGCGTCTTCAACTGGGCCGCTCTCGACACGCCCGCGCAACGCTGGCTCGCCCGCGGCTGCCAGGTGTCCTTCCGCATCACCTGTTCTGAGAGCTGGCTGCGTTATGCCACGCCTGAGTGGGTCAAGCAGGCGGGTGCCAAAGGCGTGTTCTGGGATTACGGCAAAGGCCCGTCTGAACGGGGTGCGTTTTGGGACCCCGATTTTGTCGACCCGGTCTTTCTCGCCAAGCTCGAGACGTTTCTCACGGCCATGGCCGCACGGTATGACGGGCGTCCGGAGATCGCGTTCATCGACATCGGCACCTACGGCTTGTGGGGCGAGGGACACACGGGTGCCAGCAGCCGGGTTCCCCAAGCGAAGATGGACGAGGACGTGAAGCGTCACATCGACCTGCATGTGAAACTCTTTCCGCATTCGCTGCTCTGCATCAGCGACGACGTCTCGGGCCCTGGCAACCGCTCCGGTGTCTATCCCTTGCTCGACTACGCCCGCTCGAAGGGCGTGACGCTACGCGACGACAGCATCCTCGTCCAGCCGCCGCCGAACGCGTGGTATCATGCCGATCAGGCGCAGCGGTATTGGCCCACGTTGCCGGTGGTTCTGGAACACGAGCACTATGGCTCTTCGGTTGCACGCAAGGCGTGGGACCCCGAGCTGCTGAGCAAATCGGTGGAGGACTACCATGCGAGCTTCATGTCGGTCCACTGGTGGCCGCAGGAGCTGCTGGAGAAGAACCGCGCGGTCATTGACCGGATCAACCGCCGCTTGGGCTACCGGATCCAGCTGCGCGAGCTCACGCTCCCCCGGGCTGCCAAGGTCGGCGAGTGGTTTGAGGTGAACTGGAACTGGGCGAATGCGGGCGTCTCGCCGTGCTACGGAGGGGGCTTCCCGGCGCTGACGCTCAAGGACGAGAAGGGTGGCCTCGTGGCCGTGCTTTCCGACGAGACCTTCGACGTGCGGCAACTGCCGGTCGGCGCGCCGGACGCCGTTGTGCCTGTGGCGCATCGTAGCCGCTTCCGCGCCGGCTTGATCGCGCCGGTCACGAAGCCCGGCGATTACGAGGTGTTTGTTTCGGTCGGCAAGCGCGACGGCACGCCGGTGCTTGCCCTGCCGCTGCCAGGTGATGACGGGGCGCGCCGCTACAAAGTTGGCCGCCTGGCCCTGCTTTAGGGTGGTGGATCACCCTGCGGAGAAAATAGTGAAAGTATTGGAAAAGCTTATGAAACAAAGTCTTTATTTAGGGGTTCTTTTCTTGTCGGCCGCGGCTTGCGCGGCGGATATCCAGTCGGTGCGCGCGGCGGACCCGCGCAACCTGTCGAATGGCTTACACATCCCCTGCCAGGGCTATTGTGACCAGCCGTATGTGGTGGTTACCTCCAACGGCGCGTGGGTGTGTACCCTCACGACCGGTAAAGGGCTTGAGGGCCAGCAGGGGCAGCATGTGGTCTCGACCGTCAGCAAGGATCAGGGCAAGACCTGGTCGGAGCTGGTCGATATCGAACCCGAGACCGGCCCCGAAGCCTCGTGGGTGACCCCGCTCATCACGCCCTATGGACGCATCTACGCCTTCTACACGTACAACGGGGACAACGTCGTGACGCTGCCCAACTCCGACAAGCGCGTGCGTTCCGACACCCACGGGTGGTATGCCTTCCGCTATTCTGATGACGGCGGTGTCACCTGGTCCGCGCAGCGCTACCGGATTCCGATCCGTGTCACGGATGTGGACCGCGGCAACCCTTGGCGCGGCGAAACCTGCCACTTCTGGGGTATCGACAAGCCCAAGGTCAAGGACGGCAAGGTGTATTTCGCCTTCACCAAGCTCGGCAAGTTCTTCATGCTGGAAGGCGAGGGGTGGGTGGTGGAATCGGGAAACCTGCTCACCGAACGTGACCCCGACAAACTCGTCTTCAAGCTGTTGCCCGAAGGCGAGAAAGGTATCCGTAACCCCGCGCTCGGCAGCGTGCAGGAGGAACACAACCTGGTGCCGCTCACCAAGAGCGACCTCTTTTGCGTGTTCCGTCTGGAGGGTGGTACGCCTGGACAAAGCTATAGTCGCGACAATGGCGTCACTTGGTCGTTGCCTGTGCAGATGATTTACGGGCCCGGCCAGCGCACGCTCAAGACGCCCCGCGCCTGCCCCAAGCTCTTTATGACCTCCGAGGGCAAGTACCTCTTCTGGTTTCATAACCACGGCGGCAAAATGTGGTCTGGACGTAACCCGGCCTTTCTTTCGGGCGGCATCCTCAAGGACGACGGCTTCATCCACTGGTCCGAGCCTGAGCTCGTGCTTTTCGATCCAACCCCCTCCATCCGCATGAGCTATCCTGACCTGATCGAACAGGCCGGGCAGTTCTGGCTCACCGAGACGCAGAAGACCGTCGCGCGTACGCACCGCTTGGACCGAACGCTTTTGGACGGGCTCTGGAATCAGGCCGTTGCCACAAATGTTTGTCAGAAAGGGTTGGTTCTTGAAAAGGCCAACACGGGCGACACGCCCGCGCATCCTGTCGTACCGAAAGAGTTCGGTGACCTCGCGCAAGGCGGGTTCACGGTGGAGCTGTGGACGAAGCTCGACGCGGTCACGCCAGGCCAGACGCTCTTCAGCACGCAGGAGAAAAACGGGCAGGGAGTGCGGGTGATGACCACCGAAATCGCAGGTCAGCCGACCTTGGAGATTGAGCTGTGCGACGGCGGGCGCGTGACCTCGTGGCACACCGACCCGGGGATTGTGCAAGCGGGCAAGCTGCAGCACGTGGTGTTTGTGTGCGATTTCTCGTCAGCCGTGCTTTCCGTGATCGCGGACGGCGTTTTCTGTGACGGCGGCACGGCCCGCAACAACGGCTGGGGCCGCATTCCTCTTGAGATGGGCGAGGTCAAAGGTTCGTATCAGGCGCTGCTCGCGCCAGCGGTCAAAGGGTTGCGTCTGTATAACCGTCCTTTGCGAACCTCCGAGGCCATCGCCAACTTCCGCGCCGGCGCTTTCTGAGGAAAGGGTGAGGAGAGGCGTATGCGGACTGTTGCCGGAACCTATGAAAACCATGCGGCCGCGATCCTCGCGATTCTGAACGATGCGATTGTCGAGTCGGCCGCGCTTTACGATTGCCAGCCGCGGACGCCCGAGAGCATGGCCGCTTGGTTCAACGCGAGAAGCGCCGGCGGTTTCCCTGTCATCTGCATGGAGGATGACACGGGCCAACTCGCCGGGTTCGCGACCTACGCCAACTTCCGCGCTGGAGCGGGCTACACGTACGCGAAGGAGCACTCGGTCTATGTTCACAAGGACCACCGCGGCAAGGGCCTTGGGGTGGCCCTTATGCGGCTCTTAATCGAGGCGGCTAGAGACCAGCAGGTGCACACGCTCATCGGCGTGATTGACGGTGGCAACGCCGTCAGCATTGCCCTGCACGAGCGGCTCGGGTTCGTCCTCGCCGGGATCATCCGCGAGGCGGGGTTCAAGTTCGGCCAGTGGCGCGACGTTCACTTCTACCAGATCCTCCTCCACACGCCCGCACACCCGAAAGCATCAGGAAGAAACACAAGCGCGCCTATGAAATATGGACGACTGAGGACGAACGACAACTGATCAAGTTGGCTGAAAGCGGGGCGCCTAAGAAACAGATGGCTGAGAAACTTCAACGCCAACTGAGTGCTAAATTATTGAGCAAATCACGCTGGAATGAGGATCGTATGGGGATGAGACTGCACGTATCAGAGTCGGCTTCAGGCTTGTCCAATGTGCGGTGGGCGATGAAGCACGGGCGGGACGCCCGTGTTTGATAAATTCTTAAAATAGCCATAAAAGGTTTCTGAAGTGGACATGAGCACAGCCACGGGGCGCAGCGGGGCGAACGGAAATTCTGGGAGCATGGGGTTCACTGCAGTCCGAACAGGCGGACCACATCGTTGAAAAGGGCGATCGACATCATCGTGAGCAGCAGCGCGATGCCGCCGCGTTGC
>JBBRJN010000137.1:0-7756 GCA_038219365.1 Kiritimatiellia bacterium
TTGGTCTCCAGAATCCCGATGCTCAACTGAACGACATCGGGCGTCAGGTTGACGATGACGGCATCGCGCACATCTGAGGAAAGGCACCTTTTGGCGTGCGCATATTCAAGCGGGGTCAGATGACCTTCGCGAAGCCGGCGATTCAGTGCCGAGAGGATTTCTGGTACGCAAATCACGCTGAGCCCCAGTTCGGTCGCCTGCGAGCAGAGGCGATCGACCTTCCTGCTGCCCGATTCTTCGACAAACCGTTTCGCGAATGCGGATGAATCAAGGAACAGCTTCATGTTCCCGCTCCTCGATAATGGCAGAGGCTAGCCCCGCGCCTTTTGTGGACAAGCGCAACGTCGGGCGTTTCCATGACGGTTGCTGCGCGGTCACGGGCGTTAGTTCGGCAATCGCACGTCCATGACGAACAATAAGAAGGGACTCTCCATTTTCTACGGCCGTCAGCATATCAGAAGCGCGGTTCCTGAAATCGGTGAAATTGACTGTTTTCATTCAGTATCTCCAATGTGTACAGAACTGTACATTTTTCTGTGCAGAGCGTCAATGACGAAGATTTATTGGGATGTTTCCCCGAAAAACGGAACGCTCAACGCTCAACATTCCACCGCTCAAGGTTACAAGATTGCGTAGGGGCAGCGGACGAGGCGGTCGCCGTGGGGAATGAGGGCGGGCGGCTTCAGGGCGCAGTCGGGACGGGCGACGGGACAGCGGTCGTGGAAGCGGCAGCCCGGAGGAAAATGGCCGGATGAAGGGACCTGGCCAGGAATGGCTTTGAGCCGTTTGCCGCGCGTGGCGGCGGAGGGCAGGGCTTCGAGCAGGGCGATTGAGTAGGGGTGGAGCGGCTTACTGAAAAAGGTGGCGGCCTCGGCCAGTTCGACAATCTGGCCCGCGTACATCACGGCGATGCGGGTGGCCATCTGCGAGACCACGGCCATGTCGTGTGTGATCAGCAGCATCCCCGAGTTTTTGCGGTGAAGCTTGCGCATGAGGCAAAGCACCTGGGCCTGAATGGTGACGTCCAGCGCGGTGGTGGGCTCGTCGGCGATGATGAGGTCGGGCTCAAGGATCAGCGCCATGGCGATCATGACGCGCTGCTGCATGCCGCCGGAGAGTTCGTGCGGGTAGGCTTTGGCGCGTTGCACGGGATCGGGAATGCCGACGCGGCCGAGCCATTCCAGTGCGGTGTCGCGGGCGGCGCGGGACGAAACGGTGCGGTGGAGATGGAGCACCTCTTCGAGTTGTTTGCCGATGCGGTGCAGCGGCGAGAGTGAGGTCATGGCGTCCTGAAAAACAACGCCGATTTTCTGACCTCGGATGGCGCGTAGAGCGGGCAGGGGCATGTCGAGCAGGTCTTGTCCGTCGAAAAGCACGCGGCCCTGTGTGATGCGTGCGGGCGGCATGGGCAGCAGGCGCGGGATGCTCATGGCCGTGGCGGATTTGCCGCAGCCGGATTCGCCCACAAGCCCGAGCACTTCTCCGCGGTCAAGCGCGAGCGACACGCCCTCCACGGCGGGGACGGTTTGTTCGTCCGACTCGAACTGGATATGAAGGTCTGTGATTTCTAAAAGCATTATTCCATTTTCGTTTGCTGGCGGGGATCGAAGGCATCGCGCAGACCCTCGCCGATCAGAACGGTCAGGAGCATCACGGAAAAGAGTGCGAGGGAGGGGTAGAGGATGAGCCACCAAGCCCAGCGGAACATTTGCGCCTGCTGAAGGAGTTCGCCCCAGCTCGGCGTGAGAGGCGGCAGGCCGAAGCCGAGAAAGTCGAGCGCGGCAAGCGAGCCGATGGCGCCGATGAGGCTGAAGGGAAAGAGCGTGATGAGCGGCGTGAGGGCGTTGGGCAGGATGTGGCTGAAGATGATGCGTGCGGAGGAGAGCCCTTGGCAGCGTGCGGCCTCGACGAAGGTGCGCTGGCGCAGGCGCAAGAACTCTGCGCGCATGTAGTAGGAAATGCCGATCCAGTTGAAGAGGCTGTAGCAGATGAGCAGCAACTGGAAGCTGCGCCCGAGCACCGAGCCGATCAGGATCATGACATAGAGGAAGGGCAGGGCGCTCCAGACCTCTGTGATGCGCTGTCCGGTGATATCCACCCAGCCGCCGAAGTAGCCTTGCACGGCGCCGATCACTAAGCCGAAGGCCATGGCCCACACCACGAGCAGCAGGCCGAAGATCATGGCGATGCGCATGCCGTAGAGCACGCGTGCAAGGACATCGCGCCCGGCGGCGTCGATGCCCATCCAGTGGCCCTTGACGGGCGGGTAGGGCCAGGCGATCTCGCTGAGGGCGCAGGCGACCGAGGCGTGGCGGTCCTTCCAGATGATCGAGGCCGTGGGCGCGGTTCCTGAAAAGCCTGCTGTCGCCAGCTTCAGGATGTCCGGCTGGTACGCGGACGGAATAGCGCGCCACGCGTGCTCGGTGACCGGATAGACGGAGCCCTCATTCGTCCGGCGGAAGCGGAGCTGGATCGGCAGGTCGGGCGTGGTTGTCTGGCGGAACATCAGGCGCACGGATGCAGGCGGAGCGGGCCTTTTTTGTGTTTCTGGCAAGGTGACGTATGTGTTCAGTCCGACGTGGGAACGGTGTGTGAGCGTGAATTTTTGCGAGGGGGCGGCGCGTCCCTCGAAGCGGGCGGCAAGTGCAGCCTTTAACTCGTCCGGCAAAACCCAGTGCGCATCAAGCCGTTGGCCATCGATGCGCGTCACGCCGGGGAAGAAGGGTTCACAGCTGACGGGAAGAATGACGGACTGGTTAGGTAACAGGTTCAGGCGGCCGGTATGGGTTTCGGGAACGACAGAGACTTTGACGAAACGGTATGCGCTCAAGGAGGCGGCGTTGACCACATCGCCGGGACTGTAAGGCACCGGAGCAAAGAGCACGCGGTTGTGCGGGTCGGCGGTAAAGGCGGCCGATGAGGTGAAGGACGGGTAGTTGACGCTTGTGGCATCCACGCCGGTGCCGAGCAAGGTCTGCTGCGTGAGGTTCTGGACAAAAGGGAAATAGTGTCTGTCGTTGACGCGCAGATAGAGCGGGCGGCTGTTGCAGATCAGCTCCGAGGCGAGGCTGACGGCGAAGAGCGCGGCGAGAAGCGTGAGCGACCAGCGTGCGCGGCGGATGCGCAGGAAATTCTGCACCCGTTTCCGAGTCAGCGGAGAGAAACGTATGGCTGGGCGGCTGTTCATGATTTACCGAAATGGAGGCGCGGGTCGATGAGCAGGTAACAGAAGTCGGAAAGAAGGTTGCCGACGAGTTGCATGATCGAGGTGAGAGCGAGAAGCGCCATGAAAACAGAGTAGTCGCGGCCGATGAGGGCGTCCCAGCTCAGGCGTCCCATGCCGGGGATTTCAAAGATGCTCTCGATGATGATTGAGCCGGCGAAAAGCACGCCGAGGATGGAGCCGAAGCCCGTGGCGATGGGGAGGAGTGCATTACGGAAGGCGTGGAACCAGATGGCGCGGTTGCGGGTGGCACCCTTTGCGAGCACGGTGCGCACGTAGTCGCTGGAGATTTGGTCAAGCAGGGAGTTCTTCATGATGAGCGTGAGCACCGCGAAGTTTCCCGCCACATAGCAGGCGACCGGCAGCGCCATGTGCCAGGCCCGGTCGGCGAGGCGCTCGCCCAAGGAGATGTGGCCTGCGAAGTCCGATTCAAAGCCGCCGAGCGGGAAGACGTCGCCCAGGCCTTCCACCGTACCGCAGAAAAACATTTTCAACACCATGCCGAGCGCAAAGGACGGGATGGCGTATCCGATGAAGACCAAGAGGCTGGAGATGGCGTCGAAAGGCATCCGGTGGCGCAGTGCCTTTGCAATGCCTAGCGGGATGCAGATGAGGTAGCTCAGGACGAAACTGGTGATGCCGAACCAGAGCGAGACGGGGATGCGCGAGGAGATGAGCTGCCACGCGGTGCGGTTGGGGTAATCATACGAGGGAATGCGCATGCCCATGCGCTTGGTGACGAGCCAGTCGTAATATTGAACATAGACGGGACGGTCGAACCCGAACTGCTTGTTCAGCTCTTTCCGGTACTCTTCGGTGACTTGCGTGACCATGCCTGGGGCCGAGCCGTTCGCACCGCCGATGTTGCGCATCTTCATGATCTGCATATCGACAGGACCCCCTGGCAGCAGACGCGTGAGCGCGAAGCAGACGACCGTGATACCCAGGAAGGTGGGGATGACGAGCAGCAGGCGGCGAATGAGGTAGGAGAGGCGGTCCATGGAAAGGAGGAGTTAGGAGTTAGGAATTAGGAGTTGAGAGGTGGACGGGGTGCAAACGGTCATGGCAAGAAGTGTAATAAAAAAGCGGGGGGTGGACAATGCGCGAGTTTCAGGTCTTTTTTCGCAGCACGGGGATTAGCGCGGCGAGGATGAGGATGCCTCCGGCCAACAGGCAGGTAAGGTTGACGGACTCGCGGAAAACCAGAAGCGAGACCGCGACGGCCAGGGGGATTTTGAGATTATTCATGACTGCGAGAACGCCGGCTGACACGCAACGTGCGCCCTTGTTCCAGAAAAAATAACTCAGGCCCGAGACCATCACGCCGAGGTAGAGTAACGCGAGCGCTTGAGAGGAGGTCAGCTGCGGGGAGCGAGTGAGCGTGTCGTAAAGTCCGAGCGGGGCGAGAGCCGTCAGACCGCCGAGGAGGAGCCAGAAAAAAACGTGAAGGTCGGCGTGAGGTTGCCGGTGCCTTTCCAAGACGTTACGGTAGGCGAGCTGGCCCAGCGCGAAGCAGAGGTTCGAGGCCTCGACGAGAAGGAAGCCAAGGAGCGGCGCATCCGACGAGACGCCCTTCCAGAGGATCACTCCCGCGCCACTGACCGCGAGCAGCGCGGCGAGGAGGTTGGCGCCGTGGAACGTGCGGCTGAACAGGTCGTTGAGGACAGCCACATACACGGGCGTCATGACCGTGAAGAGGGCCACCTCATGCGACTTAAGGTAACGGAAGCTGCTCATGTAGGCGAGTGACATGAGCCCGAACTGCACCATGCCGATGCCGAAGAGCGCAGCGCCGGTCTTGAGCGGCACACGGCGTGCAAAGGGCAGAAAGACGGAGGCGGCAAGGGCCAGTCGCAACGTCGCCAGCCATGCGGGCGGGAGTCCTGCCAGCTGGCTGCCGATGAGCCCGAACGAAAAGCTCCAGATGAGTGAGGCGAGAAGAAGGTAAATCATGGGGTCGTACGTTGCGAAGGAGTGCGTGTCATAACGTGTGTGTCAGGTGCGTGCGGCGATACTGGCCGGGGGAAACGCCGATGATGCGCTTGAAGGTTCGCGTGAAGTGGCTGTGATCGTAAAAGCCGGTTTCGCAGGCGATATCCGCGATTGTGCGGTCTGTCGTTTCCAGCAGCGTCCGGGCTGCGGCAATGCGAACGCGCAGGAGATACTCGTACGGAGTGGCACCGAAGATACGGTTGAAACGGCGCTCGAACTGGCTCTGTGAGACGCCGGCCAGGACGGCGAGCTTCTTGATCTCAAGGTTTTCGCCATAGTGCTTGTGGATGTGGGCGACCACCTGCGCGAAGCGGCCATGCCAGCGCGGCGTGTCGCGCAAGCCATCAATGATGCGGTGGAATCCAATGACGCCGATGGCTTCGCCCTTTTTGTCATAGACCGGGAATTTGCTGTGAATCATCAGGCGATCCGAGTGTTCCGGTGCGGGGGCAATCTCATTGATGACAGGGATTCCCGTCTTCATGACCGCCTGGTCGCCCTTCACATAAAAGTCGGCGCGGTCACGCGCGAAGAAGTCATAGTCGGTCTTCCCGAGCGTCTGCTGTTCGTTGTCGGCATTGCAGAACTGGCAGGCGCGCGGGTTGTTCATGACGAAGCGCCCCTGGCTGTCCTTCATGAAAAAAGCAACATCAGGCAGGACATCCATAAGCTTACGGAAAGGCGTGAAGTCGCCGATGTGTGCGAGGAACCGTTGCTGAAGCGTTTTCGGACTCATGCGGATAGTGTACACATATTAATCCGTGCTTTACAAGACACAGTGAACGTGAAAGCGTAACATGATGCTGTACAGTGTTGAATTTGAAGTTGCGGATAACAGGGGGCTAAAATGAAGTTACGTTTGCGGGGGACGGAGAAAAAGGCAGACAGCGGGGCGTTGAGCCGCCGTCAGTTTCTTAAACGTGTGGCGGCGACCAGCGGAGCGGTTGCCATGCCGTTCATCATTCCGGCGTCGGCGTTGGGGCGCGGCGGTGCGGTGGCCCCGAGCAACCGTATCGTGATGGCGGGCATCGGGCTGGGCGGCCGCGGCACAGGAGATTTGAGCAGTTGGATTCTGCCGGACCCGCAGGCGCAGTTCGTGGCCATTTGCGACGTTCGGCGCGAACGCCGTGACGCGATCAAGGCGATGACCGACAAAAATTACGGCAACACAGACTGCAAGACCTATATCGAAATGATGGACGTGTTGGCTCGCCCGGACATCGATGCGATCCTCACCGCCACCAGCGACCGCCTCCATGCCACCGTCTCCATCCGCGCCATGCGTGCTGGCAAGGACGTCTACACCGAAAAGCCAGCCTCGATGACCATTGCCGAGGGCCAAGCCGTGGTCAAGACCGCCAAGCAGTATGGCCGCGTCTATCAGGCCGGCATGCAGCGGCTGAGCGAGGCGAACTTCATTGTCTGCAACGAACTTTTGCGCCTGGGCCGCTTAGGCGAGGTCAAGACGGTCTACGCGCATCTCGCGCCGTGGGGCAACGTCAATATGAACCGGGATTGGATGCCGGAACAGCCACTCCCAGATCCTCAGGAGATCGACTGGGACCGCTGGCTCGGTCCTTGTCCGTGGCGGCCTTTCAACATCGGCTACACCCGCGGCGGCTGGCACGCCCAGCACGACTTCTACACCAGCGTGATCGGCGAGTGGGGATCTCACACCTTTGCGCAGTGCCACGATGCGCTTGGGATGCAGAACACCTCTCCCGTCCATTATCCCTACGTCCCGAACCCGACGGCTGACGGGATGGTCATGACTTTCGCGAACGGCGTGCAGATGATCCAGAAGCAGGAAGGGTGGCGCGGCACCTGCGGTGTGCGCTACGTCGGCAATGAAGGCTGGTGCTCCTGCGCCGACGGCTATGCGCGGCCGGAGGTCTCCAACCCTGCGATGCTGGCCGACTATAACAAGATTCTCCAAGATTACCTCACCCGTACGGGGCACATGGTCGGAACCATGCAGGATTTCTTCAAGTGTATCAAGAACCGCACCGTCACCGTGGCCAACCCCAGCCTCATGCATCGCTCGATGAGCACCGTGCACTGCGCGAACATTGCCCAGTGGCTCAAGCGTGACCTCACCTGGGACCCGGGCAAAGAGGAGTTCGTCAACGACGAGCAGGCCAACCGGTTCCGTTCCCGCGCCGCCCGCGAGGGCTGGCAGATCGTTTAAGGCCGATGCTTCGAATGAAGCGACAGAATCGAAAGTATCGATTCTGTCGCTTCACTCGCTTCCTTCGATTCACTCGATTAACAAAACCAAGTGTCCATTATGAAAAAATCACTCATTCTCTCCCTCGCCGTTCTTGCCGCCGTGCACTGCGCCCGCGCCGAGATCCCTGCCGCCGACCTCCTGAGCGAGGTCAAACTGATCGAGGTCTTGCAGAAGGCGGAGACCTCGGACAATGACAAGGTCACCGCTTGTCAAAACCTCGGTTGGTGCGGCACACGGGTGGCCATCGGCCCGTTGACTGCGCTCCTCGCTAGCGAAAAACCGGTACTCCGCCATGCGGCGCGCTATGGGCT
>JBBRJN010000138.1:0-7752 GCA_038219365.1 Kiritimatiellia bacterium
ATTTTGGCAGGCAAAGCATAGCGGCCTCCGTGCAAGATGACCTCCGCCCCGCCGAAGAGCGGTCCCGACGCCTTGGCCGCCCGAAGCGCGTCCCGCGCCTTTTCCACGGTCGCAAAGGGTTTCTCAGCCGAGCCCGGCCCCGCATCATCGCCGTCCGGACGCACATGGAACACGGCCTTCTCAGGGTCCACCGCCGCACGGCGGATCGCCTCTTCCGCAAAACAAACCATTCCCACAAAACAGGCCACTAAACAAAAGACTCGCTTATTCATGATCCCCCTTTGAACTTGTACTGACTTCAACGACTCTCACACAGGGTGCTGGCCGTAAATGCGGGCTTCGAGCGCGGTGCGCATCGCGTGCGTATCGGCCTCCATGCCCGTCCAAATCTTAAACGCCACAGCACCCTGATAAACAAGCATCCCCGCGCCGTTCAACACCTCCGCACCGGACGCCAACGCAGATCGCATGGTCGGCGTCACGCGTGACGTATAGACAATGTCGTAGAGGAGTTGGCCCGGGCGAAACGCTTCCGGCGGCAACATCGGCGCGTCATCTTCGTGTAACCCGGCCGTTGTGCACTGAACCACGAGGTCAACCTCGCGGCAGCGGGTGGTCCACACGGCAGGGTCCGGCGGCAGCACCTGGAGCCGAGTGGCCGCAGCAGGCAGTAACCGTCCGATGTCTTCGGCGAGCCGATCAGCTTTGACAACGGTCCGGTTAGCCAGCAGCACCTCCGTTGCTCCGCGGTGAACACAGGCGATCGCAAGCGCCCGACCCGCCCCGCCGCACCCGATAATCAGCACGCGTTTGGCCTCAGGCGTCATGCGTCCACTCAGCGCAAGATCCGTCAGGAACCCTTCCGCATCGGTGTTAAAGCCGGTGAGCCCGTCGGCGTCGAGGCGCACCGTGTTGACCGCACCGAACAAGCGCGCCGAGGCGTCGAGCCGCTCCATCAGCGGCACGGCCGCCTCTTTGTGCGGCACGGTCAGATTGATTCCGTGGAACCCTTCGCGACGGCGCGCTTCCAACTGCGAGGCAAGCTCTTCCGGCGGCACGTCAAAGCAAACGTACTCCGCATCGATGCCGAGCGCTCGGAATGAGGCCGCGTGCATCACCGGCGAGAGCGAATGCTTCACCGGATGGCCGAACAGCCCGAAACGGAAAGAATGTGCCATGCGCCCGCCTTTTATCAGTGCCCTATTTTGCCGGGTCGAGCTCAGCCACCTCGCGCCCCACGGCGATCACGCCGGACCGCGAAATGTCGATGATCACATACGGCTTGAGGAGGCGCAGGAAATCGGCGACCGTCTCCTGGTTGCCCACCATCTGGACCGTCACCGAGTCCTCCTGCACCGCCACCACGCGCGCCATGAAAAGCGAGGCGAGGTCCACGATTTCCGCGCGGGCATGGTGATTTTGAGTCGCCACGCGCACGAGGATCAGCTCACGGTCCAGATGACGGCGGTTGGTCATGTTCACCACCTCGATCACGTCGACCTGCTTTGAGAGCTGGTGCGTCACCTGCGAGATGACATGGGCGTCACCTGGAACCACGATAGTCATTTTCGACACCGTGGGGTCAGCTGTTGGTCCCACGTTCAGGGTTTCGATGTTATAGCCACGACCCGAAATGAGCCCCACGATCCGCGCGAGCACGCCGGGCTGGTTCTCCACAAGACAATTGATGATGTGCTTCATTATTTTGCTCCTCACGGGCAGGCACGCAGGCCTGCCCCTACTAAACCGTGCGATTGATCATCTCGGCCACATGCGAGCCGGGCGGGATCATCGGGAACACGTTGGCCTCGGGCGACACGATGCACTCGATCACCCACGTCTTACGGCTCGCGAAGGCCTTGGCCAACGCGGGGGCCACCTCTTCCGGCTTGGTGACGCGGCACGCACAGGCGCCGTGCGCCTCGGCCATCTTCACGAAGTCAGGCAAATACCGGTTTCCCTCGGCGATGTGCTCGTTCGGCGCGCGCTCGTGCTGGCTCAGCATCACGCCCGAGTACCGGCGTCCATAGAACAGCTCTTGCCACTGCCGCACCATCCCGAGGTAGCCGTTGTTGATGATCACCACAACAATCGGCAACTGATGCTCGACCGCCACCACCAGCTCTTGGAAATTCATCTGCACGCCGCCGTCGCCCGTGATGCAGACGTTCAGTTCACCCGGACGTCCGAGCTGTGCTCCGATACAGGCCGGGAGTCCGAAACCCATGGTTCCGAGACCGCCGGAGGAGATGAAGTTGCGAGGCTTCGCATAGCGGAAGTACTGCGTCGCCCACATCTGGTGCTGGCCCACGTCGGTCGTGATCACCGCCTGGCCCTTGCTGACCTCATCGATCTGCTCGATCACGTATTGCGGCATGATCACATCACCCTGTTGGGGATAGGTAAAAGGGAAACGCTCTTTCCAGCGCTGCACCTGCTCGATCCACTCGGCATGGTCTGCGGCCTTCACGAAGGGGAGCACCGCCTCAAGCACGGGCTTCACATAGCCGTGCACACCGAGGTCGGCGCGCACACTCTTGCCGATCGAGGAGCGGTCGATGTCGATATGCACGATCGTGGCCTTGCTGGCAAACGCCGGAATCTTGCCGGTCACCCGATCATCGAAGCGTGCGCCCACCGAGATGAGCAGGTCGCAGTGGTCGACCGCGTAGTTCGCGGCCACGCTGCCGTGCATGCCGAGCATCCGCACCGAGAGCGGGTCCTTATCCGAGAAGACGCCCATCGCCATCAGCGTGGTACAGACCGGGATGTTGGCCTTGTGCGCCAGTGCGGACAAAATCTCCGTGGCCTCGCCGCTGACCGCCCCGCCGCCCACATAGAGCAACGGGCGTGTCGAGCGGTTGATCAGTTCTGCGAACTGGGCGATCTCGGCCGGGTTAATCACCACATCTGGATGGTAAGCGCGCATCGAAACGGTTTCGGGCGGCAGCGCAGCCGTCTTCTGCTTCTGGATGTTTTTGGGAATATCGATCACCACTGGCCCGGGCTTGCCCGTGGTCGCGATATAAAACGCTTTGGCGATGATCCCGGGCAGTTCGTCCGCATCGCGCACCAGAAAATTGTGCTTGGTCACCGGGCGCGTGATGCCGATCACATCAGCCTCCTGGAAGGCATCGTTGCCGATCATGTTCAGCGACACCTGCCCGGTAATGCACACGAGCGGAATGCCGTCCATATAGGCCGTCGCCAGACCGGTCACGGTGTTGGTCGCACCGGGGCCGGAGGTCACCAGACAGCAGCCCGGCTTGCCTGTCGCGCGGGCATAACCGTCGGCCATGTGGACCGCGCCCTGTTCGTGACGCGTAAGGACGAAATGGAACGGCGCATCGTAAAGGCAGTTAAAAATATCCAAGACCGCACCGCCAGGATAACCGAAAAGAACCTCGCACCCCGCGTGGACTAAGCCGTCAATAACGCACTGTGCGCCGCTCTTTTGGGGTTGAGTCGACTCTGCTGTTGTGTCTGCTGTCTGATCTTTCATGGTTCCCTCGTTCGTCTGTTGCCTTGATAATGCAAAAACCCGCCGTTTGGTACAACGGCGGGGTTTTGTTTTTAAGCCTGAAGCCACATATCCGACTTAATCCCTCAGGAGCCCGCCTGACGCACCTCTTTTACGAATACGGGCGTAACCCGCTCGGTAACGAGATGGCTGCTCGCAAAGATCGTGCTGTCTGAGACGGATTTCATGAGAGCAATAAAATAGCCGGAAAACGGCGCACTGTCAACGGGGAGAAGAGAAACAGCGTTGGGTTTCCCGTTTTCCCGTCCCGTCAACTGCCGGGAGGCAGGCGCTCAAATGCGATCGGGGACTCCTGTTGCTGCGTGGCCTGATAATACACGCCGCGCAGCTGGTCGTTTTGCCCGTCATAAATCAGCGTATAGGTCGAACCCGGGTAATTCACATCCTGCAGTTCCACAAACACCTTCACAAAACCGCGCTCCTTGTACAGTTTGGCTTTACCCACATGAATCGGATTCGGGTTGAAGTAGGCCGCCTCCAGCGCATTGTCCGGCAGCAGCTTCTTGATCTCAAGGACGTAACCGCCATCCGGCCGCAGCCACTTGCCCTTGAGCTTCTCAAACTCGACCAGCACCGGCTCCGCCGCTGTCGTTGCCGCTGCGGCGCTGACCGAAAGAGCGGCCGGCTTTGCCGAAATTCTGATGAAAAAAAGCGCCCCGATCACCGCAACGCCAACGGCACCTCCGATGAGCACCAGATTGCGGGCAGCCGCCCCGTGCGCCGCAGAGGATTTTCCACATGCTGAGCGCTGTCCCTTTGAGTCTATGGATGACCTCATGTGATTATCCTCTCGTGTTTTTAATAACGGCTTTCGACGCGGCGTAGAGGTCCGCGCGCTCTTTGCTGATCATCACGTCGATATCGACATCGGCGTATCCCATGTGAACGACCAGCTTACGCAGCACCTGCCGTTCGCTGTCGCTCACGTTGCCGTCGGCAAGGCACATCAGAACCAGAGCCTTAAAGAATGCGTTTCGCTTTTCCCAGTCGTCAACCAGCGGCAGTCGTAACTCGCGGTCTGCTTGCACCTGCTGGATCAGCTCACTGAGGCGCGCTGGCGACAGGTTGTGCTTTGCGGCCATTTTCGTGAGCTGTTTTTCCTCACGCGGATCCATGACGCCGTCTGCCAGCATCACGGCGATCACGCACTGAATCAGCTCCTCCCGCTCGTTTTGAGAAAGCTGTACGCCCGCGAGGGGCGCCTTCGTCTCAGGCTCGGCAGCCGCCCAGGCAAAGCCGCCAAAGGGCGCGACCGACTCCAACACCCAGGAGGTGCTCCCATCGTTTTGCAGCATTCCGCAGTAGCGGCAGGTACCATCCTGTTTCGCGATTTGGGGCGCACCGCATCCGGGGCAGTGCAGCGAGGTCAGCGCCGCAGCCTGAACGCTCTGAACGCCGCGTTTTCTCACCAACACATACTCTTGCGACAGGAGCGTTGAAAGTTGCCATTCCGGTTTTAAGAAGCCCGGAACCTGTTTAAGCTCACGATGTCCCGACCACTGAACCTGGACCCTCACGCGGTCCAAGCCATCCTCTTCACCGCCGAGAATCACCCCGGCCAAGCCGACACTCCCGACCGCGGCATCGGCATAGAAGAGGTGGCGTCCCTTTTCATCCGGTCGCCAGGCTTGCTTCTGCTGCGCGATAAACGCCGGCAGCGCAACCGCATTCAAATACTCGTCGGACCCAAAGAACTCCGCGGCCCGGTGATGCCAGAAAAGCGCCGAAACGCGGTCTTCGATCGCCTGCGGGTTAAAGCCCGGGTCAACCTGCTGCAATTCGGCAACGCCCTGAATCTGCTCACCGGCAGGCACCGCCCAAGACTCCTGCTGGGTGATCTCACTCAGGACCCAATCGTACTCGCCGGAGTTGATCAGCGCCTGACACGCTTCGCAGGTGATCGACGTGGAAAGCCGCAGCTTGTTTCCGCAATTGGGGCAGTACCCTTCCAGCAGGCCAGGGCTCGCGAGGGTTTTTGCTCCCGGGCGGCGCAGAAAGGTCCACACCTCCGTGAACGCCGCTGGCACGTCGCCACCCTGTATGCGTCGGCCACCCTCCAGCGCGACAAGCGTATCAACCGCTTCCGCCGTGATCGCCACGTGCAGGGTATCAAAAAAACCGTCCGAGGCCGACCCGATGAGACGCGAATCGAGAGTGCGCACACCCCGCATCTCGTTGCGGATGCCGCACCCTTTTTGCATTTCAATCTGCAAGGCGAAACGGTCGTAGACGCCATCCGAAATAAAGTGGCGCACGGGCGACATGTCCTGCTTGCTCCACGCGTCTTGCACGGCGGGAAGCAAGTCGCGGCAGCGGTTCAAAAACGCGTCCACGTTGAAAGCGGGGTCGCGCTGCCGAATGCTTTCCAGCCCTTTTTCACGACGTGTACTGCTGTCAATCTCCAAACCGCGCCGGATTGTCTGGGACATGTGCGCCGAGTATCCACCCTGGGAAGAGCGGTACATGATGTAACCCACGAGAATCAACAGCGGAATGCCGATCAGAGGATGCTGAAAAACCAAGCGCAGCAGAAAGTAAATGAAGAGGCCGCCGCCACCGCCCCCATCGCCGCCGCCCGAAAAGCCGCTGCCGCCGGAGTAGCCGCCGCCACCGCTTGAAAAACCTTCGCCGCCGCCCGCACGGGCAAGGGCCAGATCACAGGCAAGGATCACAGCCCCGAATAAGATCATCCCGAAGCGTGCGCGGCGGTCGCTTCCTTTCATGCCCCGACTCCCTGCGAGGCCCCGCATTCACCGCAGAATTTCGTGCCCGGCGCCAAATCAACCCCGCACTTGACGCACTTCACCTGTTGGGGCGCACCGCACACGCTGCAGAATTTCGCGCCCTCGGCCAGAGCCGCCTGACATTTAATACAGGTGCCTCCGGCAGGCGCTACGGTTGCGCCGCAGGCCCCGCAGAACTTGGCCCCCTCCGCAAGGGGGACGGAACACTTCGCACAGGGCTTTCCACCGGCGGCAGCCGGCGGCGCGGTCTGCTTTAAGACCTCTCCCATTCCAGAAGCGAGCTGCCCTCCGACCATCATGCCCATCATATTGCCGGCCATTCCCGGATTGCCGGCCGCGTCACGCAAGGCCTGCGCCGCCTGATATTGGGCGAACTGGTTCATGTTCCCAACCGCTCCCATCGAGGCGCGCTGATCCATCGCCTTCTCGACCTCTTCAGGAACCGTGATGTTTTCCAGCACAAACCCGAGAAGCTCCAACCCCAGCCCCGCGAAGAAGCTGCTGAGCTTTTCCTTCATGGAGCCGCCAATCTCATCGTATTGCGCCTGCAAATCCAACATGGGAATCTTCAGCTCCCCGAGCGCGTCGGTGAATGACGAAACCGCCTTCGCGCGCAGCTGCCCCTCGATGTCATCCACGAGATACGCCTGCCGGGCACCGACCAGCCGGCTGATCATCTCCCGGTCCGCGCTGAGCTTGTACGAGAAATTGCCACGGGCGCGCAGGCGCACCATTCCGAAATCGGCATCACGCAGGATCACCGGCGTGGCTGTTCCCCACTTGCGGTCAAGCTGCTCGGTTGTATTGAGTAAATAGACCTCAGCCTTAAACGGCGAGTGAAAGCCATACTTCCACCCTTTTAACGTCGCAAGAATGGGTAGATTCTGCGTTTCAAGCACATGCCGCCCCGCCTCAAACACATCGGCGATTAGGCCCTCATTCACAAAGACCGCACGCTGCCCGGGACGGACAGTAAGCTGAGCGCCCATCTTAATCTCATGTTCTTCGCGCTCAAACCGATAAACCAAAACGCCCGGCTGCTGCTCCCGCCACTCGATGATATCAATGAATTCCGCGCGAATTTTTTCAAAAAGTCCCATGATAAAACCTCCCCGTTGTTTTGAGCGCAACAAAAGCTGCCACCGTTAGAAGAATAGCATTTCACGCCATGGGCGTCATCCGATTAAAAAAAACGTTGTCGCCGATTTTCACAACCGGCGCTCAACGTTTATGGCCTCGCCCTTTTGAGTGTGTCCGTCGCTTTGCCAACGGATCTCTGAATTGCTACTTGGTTTTCACCTCGTCGATCGTCATCTCGTTCTTCACCCGGGTCACGCCCTGGATGTCGCTAACAAGCTTGGTGACCAAGGTTTTTTCCGCTTCGTTTTTGGCAATACCGGTCAGCGTAACATCGCCATCCCGTGTCACAACCTTCGTGTTGACAGCGCTCGTCGACCGATGGTTGTA
>JBBRJN010000139.1:0-7695 GCA_038219365.1 Kiritimatiellia bacterium
CGGCCCCGAAGCCGAGTTCCTGCGCCGCGTGCCGATGAACTGGGACGAGACGCGTGTGCTGGACGCCAAGGTCGGCCACCACATCGTCACCGCCCGCCGCAGCGGCACAACCTGGTTCATCGGCGGCATGACCGGCGAGACGCCCTATATCGCACCGGTCACCCTTGATTTCCTCGCGCCGGGAAAGACGTTCACCGCCACGATTTTTCACGACAGCGACGCCGAGACCGACGGGTTCCGCCCCGCCGTAAAAGAAGTCCGTAACGTCAAAGCCGGTGACAGCCTCAATCTTGCCATGGCCAAAGCCGGCGGTCTCGCCGTTATCATCGAGTGAGCGCCAACTGAAGAAAGACCAAGGTCAGACTTCCTGATCTCGACCGGGAAATGGCGGCGATTCCCGGAAAATGACGTGGCACATTTCTGTCCGCAGATTGTGCAGATTGTGATTCGAGTGTTCTGATGACGTGTCCCTCTGTTCGGTGATGCGATTGAACCACACAGGAGAGGGTTCACGCAGAGACCCGAAGACGCAGAGGGGAAAAGTGCCAAGTCATTTTCCACCGAGATCAGGAAGTCTGAAGTTGAATCGCACCCGCGTAGCTCTCCGGTTTTACATCTTAGCCACGAGCAGGCCATCGTGCAGTTCAAGCACACGGTCGCAGATCGCGGCGGTCTCGGGAGAGTGCGTTACCATCACCAACGCCAGGTCACGCGTGCAGGATAGTCCGAACAGAAGTTCCATGATCTGGGCACCCGTCATGCGGTCGAGGTTGCCGGTCGGCTCATCCGCGAGGATCAGCGCGGGCTCGTTGATCAGGGCGCGCGCCAGCGCCACGCGCTGTTGTTCGCCGCCGGAGAGTTCCAGCGGCATGTGCGTGGCGCGGTCGGCCAACCCGACCTGTTCCAGCAGCGCTAACGCACGCTGCCGCATCTGGGCCCGTGTGATCTTGAGCACGCCTGTCATGGCCGGCAACATGACGTTTTCAGTGACATCCATCTCCGGCAAGAGGTGGTACGACTGAAACACGAAGCCGATTTTAGCCGCGCGAACGGCTGTGCGCACGCGCTGCGAGGCCGCGTAGAGCGGCTGGCCCTCGATCCACACCTCACCTTTTTCAGGGCGGTCCAAGCCGCCCAGCACATGCAAAAGCGTGCTCTTGCCCGAGCCGCTGCGTCCGACGATCGCAACGCGCTCGCCTTTTTTCACATGGATCGACGCGCCCTTCAGCACCTCGATGCGTGTATGCGGCAATACATAGGTTTTGTGCAGGTCAATGGCTTCAAGCATGCCTATTCCTTCCGCAGAGCGGTGACGGGGTCCATACGGGCAGCTCGCCAAGCCGGCAGAAAGCTGGCCACGGTGCAGAACAGGATCACAGAAACGGCGACATCAACGACTTCGCGCGGGATCACGCGCCAAGGAATCTGCGCCAGACCGTAGACGTCTTTCGGAAAGACCTCCACTCCAAACCTCGCCAGGAATGCCACGAACCCTTGCAAATTCTCCAGGATCAGATAAGCCGCACCGATGCCGAGCACCGTGCCGATCAAACACTGTATCCAGCCGTGCAAGACGAACGCGACCATCACCTGCCGCGACGAAAAACCCAGCGCCTTGAGCAGCCCGATCTCATCCGTCTTCTGCACCGTCAGAACGATCAGCGTATTGGTCACGCAGAAGATCGCCACCACCGTGATGAACATCAGCAGGATGACCATCATGTTCTTTTCCACCGCCAGCGCGTTGAAAAGCTGACTGTCGATCTCTTGCCACGTACGGACGTTATAGATCGGGACTAACATGCGGACATCTTTCACAACCGCGTTGAACTTCGCCGTGTTCTGCGGATCGGAAACCTTCAAATGAATGGAGTAGACACCCGACCGCAAGCCCATCAGGTCTCGCGCCACGGCGATCGACGTGATGATGAATCCGGAGTCGAAATCGCGCTGTCCAGAGTCGTAGATGCCCGTGACAGTCAGCCGTTCGGGAAGAAAGACCTCGTCTTTGGTCACGAGGTTCATCGGAGAGTAGACAAGGATCGAGTCACCCACCATCACGCCCAATTCACCGGCCAAGTCGACGCCCAAGACGACCGAGTCGCCGTCGAGGTTGAACTCGCCCGCGGTCATGCGGTCGAGCTTCATCACCCGTTTCGCACGCTTCGGGTCAGTCCCGATGATCAGCGGGGCGACCACGCGGCGGCGATGCTCAACCAGCACCCGCATTTCGAGCCCTGGCGAGGCTGCCACCACGCCTGGCACCATCTCCAGCCGCTGACACACCGACTCTTCGTTTTCGATCACCCCGCCATTGCCGGGCGAGACGGTGATATGCGGCTTGAAGTCGAGAATCTTCTCCCTCCACATGTCGCCGAAGCCCGTCATCACCGCACGCACGATGATGATGATGGCCACCCCGAGCACGACGCCAATAACCGAGACCAGCGTCACGACTGACGTGAATGAACGCTTCGGCTTGAGGTACTTCAATGCGAGAAAGAGGGAAAATGGCATAGGGAAAAGTTCGTACTTGCGTGAGTGCGTGAGTTCGTTAGTTACTTCCGTATGCGCATCAAACACTAACGAACGAACGCACGATTGAACTAACGCACTTCTTACAGGTTTCCGGTGTCGACCTTGATGTCTTCGGTGTCGGTCGCGGTCGCCCTGATTTCATCTTCGACCTGCACCGCTTCTTTACTGGTCGTCGGAAGATAGCGGTAATACACCATCAGCTGGAGCGCAGCCAAACAGGTATCCATCACTGGCCGGTCCGTGTGGGTGTCTCCGTTTGTCCACCAGCCGACATCGCAGTCTTTTCCACTGGCATCCTTGATGCCGTTCTTTTCAATCTGTTGCGCCTTGATATAAAGCGGTTTCATTTCCTTATTCCAGTTATCCCACCGCTTGCCGCCCGCGTGGAACTTGGCCTGCGTGGCATAGTAGAAGTAATACTGAAGCGAAGCGCCCTGTGGGCCTTTCGCCTCCATAGAGGGCACCCAATTGTCCATCAGGTCGAGCGATTTTTTGACCTCGCTGTCGTTGGACGCGCCAAGCAACTGCATGCAGAGCGTGCCGACGCTGGTCAGGCCACCCTGTCCAGGGCTCGTGTAACCGAAACCGCCGTTCGGGTTAGCGTTCTTCTTGAAGCCCTTGATCGCCAGTTTGGACGCCTTCTCAATGCCGTCGGCGTGGATTTTTGCCAGTTTAGCGGCCTTGAGCGCCTGAGCGCACCAGCCCATGTAGGAGGTGTCGTCGCGGTACTTTCCGTCATCCGGAGAGGGGTCTTTCCCCGGCTTCTGCACGCCCGGGTCCATGTTATAGGTCCAGCCGCCGGTCGGATGCTGCCCCTTGATAATCGGCACGAGCGCTTTTTCAGCGGCGACCTTCACGTTCGGATTGAGCGTCATGCCGTATGCCTCGCAAAGCGCGTAAGTCGCGATCGGATGCTCATAGTTCCCGGGTATCCGCCCCGTCTCTTTGTTCTGAACGCTCAGCAGATATTCCAGCGCTTTTTGGATCGTCGGGCCGAACTCGGCCGACTCGCCCGGCTTTTCGCCGTGCGCGAGAAACGTCAGAATAGCCAGACCGGTCATCGCGACCTTGTTCTTGGTCCACGAGCCGTCGGCCTGCTGATTCTTCTTGAGCCAGCGTAAGGCGCGAAGCACCGCGTCCTCAGTCATCTTATCACCGCCGAAACGGGCCAACGACGCGCCGCGCGTCCCCGTGTTACGGGTGCTGCCGTAAATATTCTTAAGGATCACGGGGCTTTTGACCGTCATGACCGCATCGAACGCCTGCGGCTGCGGACTCTGCGGCGCATTAGGCGTATTGGAATCGACCTTCACGTTTGGGCTGTTGACGGGGATATCGATGTTTGTATCCTCGATCTGCTCTTCCGGCTTCTGTAGCTCCTCGATCTTCTCAAGGTCTTTGAGCTGCTCGGCTTCGATCACCTGGGTCTCAATCACACGGTCGGGGCCAGCGGCACCCCCTTCCATGAGAAGCAACATGCCAATACCGAAAACAGGCAATAGAAAGGCAGTGACCGGTGCGGACAGGCGCTGCAACTCGATCATCGCAGCCCTGTTCTCGCGGGACTGGCGTGGGGCTTTCAACCCGGTGAAGAGCGTCTTCATCCGGTGGAGGTAAGTCTCGTCCTTATACCTCTCGATAATCTGATCGAGATGCGAGTTTACCTCATTCATGTCCACATTGCTGCTCATGTCAGATTCCTTATCACATGCTGAAAATCGAGAGATTGGTCATGCCGTGCTTGTTACACGTGTCCAACGCTTGAATCAGAAACGCGTGCGGTGAATCCAGCGTGCACTTGATGATGACCATGGCGGTCTTACTGTAGCCAGACAAGCGTTCGATGTTTTTGTCCAGCTCTTGAAGCCGTACCGGACGACCGTTGAAAATGAAACCCTGAGGCGCCACAATGATGTTGATCAGGTTGTCGTCTTTGGGAATCTCGTCTTTATTCGTGTTCGGTGCCGGACGTGCGGCCGAGAGCTTGGCGAGGATATCTTCCTGTTTCAATGTCACCACAAAAAAGATGAGGAGCTGGAAGACCACATCGATCATCGGTGTCATGTCCAATTTAGGACTCTCACCCTTGTTCCGTTTTCTTACATAAGCCATAAAGCCCCTTACTTCTTTTCTTTATGCTCTTGGACCGCAACGAATGAGAGCTTCCAAATCCCAGAGGACGTACAGATGTCCATGACCTTGCGCACCTTCTCATGCTGCGTGCGGCGGTCACCGCGAATCAACACGGGGAATTCGTTTCCGAGCTTGTTGACACGCGCGCGCAAAATATCGCGCAAGTTGGATTCACTCAGCGTGGCGTTGTGAATCGAGATGCGCCCGCGGCGATCCACCTCGATTTCCAGCGTGGTCGGCGGCATGTTGTCCGCCGTCAGCGTCACACCGTTCTTGCCATCTTCCAGAACGATGTCCATGTTGACATCATTCGTCATTTTCAGAGTGACCACAAAGAAAATGATCAATTGGAATACGACGTCGATCATCGGCGTCATATCCAGTTCGCATTGATCCGTTGATGATCGTTTGCCCATTGTATCGGATCCTGATTTGCGGTCCTGACCGCAGGTGGTTTAACGTGTTCCCGGGATGGAAGTCCAACCCGTCCGATGCGATTGCGACGCATTGGCAGAGTCCGCCCAGTGGCCGCGCCCTGACGGCACGCGGCCGTGTGCGGCCCCTTTTAATCGTTCACGACCTCGACGTTACGCAGATCCTTAATCAGTTCCATGGTCATCGCCTGCATGCGCAGGATCAGACGGTTCGCGTTGTTGCGGATGCTGTAATAGAAGGTGATGGCGGGAATGGCGATCGCCAGACCAGCGGCCGTCGTCCACAGCGCCTGGGCAATGCTCATGGCCAACGCGCCCACGTCCGGTGCACCCGTGGCCAAGGTTGCGAAAGCCATGATCATGCCTTGCACCGTGCCGAGCAGGCCCAACATGGGCGCCAGGTTCGAACACACCGAAATCCAGGTCAGACGCTGCATGATGCGCTCGGTCTCCAAGTCCGCCGACGCGCCGATCGACTCCTGAATGACCTCAAAACCCTCTTCGACATGCGAGAAGCCGGCCGAGAGGATGTTAGCCATCGGGCCGGGGAAGGTCTCGCACGCTTTGAGTGCCTTCATCACGTCGCCTTCAGCCATGCCGGCCTTTACGCTATTGATCAGCGAGTTCGGCATAATTTTCTTCGCCTGAATCATGACAGCACTGTCGACGATGAAATAAATGGCCGCGGCACCGCACCCGAACAGCGCTGCCCACAACAGCACGCCTAACCAGCCGGAACCTAACACAACCGCGAGGAACCCCGTGCTATTCGACGATTTTTTCTTCATCGCGGCTGCCGCATCCACATTTTCGACTGCCGCGGGCGCTGCTGCCACAGCAGCAGGAGCCGCTGCCGGCGCTGCCGCGTCCTGCGCCATCACGTAGGAGGAACCTACCGTCAACCCTGCGAATAACACTGCCGACATGACCAGTTTTTTCATCATAAACCTCTGCTTTGTTTCCTTGTGTTCAAGTTAGTTTCGTGTACTAACAAAATCCATTCGACTTCTCCCCCACACATCCGAAGGTGCGGGAAAACATTACCATTAAGGCTTGCGCGCCCACTCGGACGCCCCGTACTCGCTCTTGAGCGTCGTGCGCATCTGATCCGCACGCGAAGACTGACCGAGTTTCTCGAAGCACTTGGCTGCCTTGTAAAGCGCCTCAGGCTGTGCAGCCTTCTCGCTCTTGTACAGCGTCACCACTCTCAAAAACCCGTCGCGCAGCGCTTTCTTCGAGATCTCGCTGGTCTCACCCGATGCCAAGATCAAATCGCCGCGCGCAATCAGCGCGAACGCGGAGGCCTCGCGGTTGCCGGTCTTGATCGCCTTCGTCATCAAGTCTTCCACCTTGGACGTGCGACCGGCCTTCAACAAGGCCTGCCAATAGGCCGGAGCCATCTCGCCCAAGTAGGCGGCCTCCGGATTGGAGGCAATCACCTTTTCGCACACGTGGATCGCTTTTTCCGGCTCACCCGCCTTGACATACGCATCGGCCAGAAGACGTGTGGCGACGCCATCCCACTGCAACATCAGGTACTCGTTAGCGATTTTTTCCAACAGGGGAACAGCCGCGGCCGCATTCCCCTGCTGCACATTAGCGATCGCGGCATCCAGTTCCCTTGGCTTGGGAATCTGTAGTTCCTTGATGCTGGACGGCGCCAGCTCCAGCTCCACGTTTCCTCCGCCTTTGGCATTGATCGCGTAGACTTTCTCTCGGATCTTCCATTTGAAGGTTCCCTCGATCGTCTTGTTTTCCGTCGTAATGATCGTACCCGCGATCTGGGCCCAAGCCGCGCCTGCCGTGAACAGAGTCAACGCCACAGCGATACTTCTTGTATGTGTGTTCATCTTCATTCGTTTGCTCCTAAAAATGTGTCTCTTTCAAAAAAAACATCCCTGTCCAAAAGCCTACAGCCTTCAGTCTAAAACCGCTGCCTCAACTTACTGCTCGATCTTCGCCTGGTTCAGCCAGTTCTGAATGTCCGTGGTGTAGCGCCCGCCCGGAAAAATCCTCAGATACGTCTCGCAGTCCTCCAGCGCATCCTTGGATTTCTTATGCTCCAACAGCAGCGGCACGCAATAAAAATAGGCCTTCTCCAAGGGTGCCGCCAATTTGGCGTTTCCCGGGTTCATGTTGAGGATCATGACTTGGAAAGCGACAATCGCCTTGCCGCGCGTCTCCGCCGCTTGCGCGGTCAGCCCCAGTTTCTTTTCAGCATCCATCTTACGCAACAGGAGTTCGCCTGAAGTCAGATCCAGTTCAGCCATTTCCTCCGGCGACGTGCGGTACTTCTTGACCATCTTCAACGCGTCGACCGCAGTGTTGAACAACCGGGTCCGCTCATTGTCGTCCTTCTCGGTCTTGCCCTCTTCGCTCGCGACCTCGACCAGCAACAGATTGGCGTCGACCACGAGCTGCGTCTTAGACAGCTCCTTGTCTTTGATAAAGTCGCCGAGGACCTTGCGGGCCTCCGCATATTTCTTCTGGCCGGTCAACGCGCGTGCACGGCCCAGTTTACTGTTGGCAACCAGCGCAATTTCTTTGGCTGTCGCCAGCACCTTGTCATAGGCCTGAAGCGCCATGTCAT
>JBBRJN010000140.1:0-7666 GCA_038219365.1 Kiritimatiellia bacterium
CGGGCGAACTCTGGGGGGCGAGCGCCCTCGCCGAGCCGGTCGCCCTCATCACCAGGCATGGGCGAGAGAAGCAAAATAGCGGCGGCCCGCGGCCTCTTGTCCAGGATAGATTTGGAAGTCGTCGTCGAGCAGGTTGTCCACGCCCGCGTTCAAGGTGAAGCCCTGCGCGTGCGGCAGCCGCCACTGGACTTCAGCACAGGTATTCACGAACCACTCGTCGTGTGTTCGCACCGGATTGCTCGCGTACTTCGAAACGCCTTGGCGCAGCCGGAAGAGCAGATCGCGCGTCATGCGGTGACGCAACGTCGCACCCGCAGTGGCGTCAGGATAGTCCATGGCGTAACGGCTTGCGTAAAAGTCGGTGTCGCATGTTTTCGTCACTGCGAGCAGATCCAGTCCGACATCCGTATCGCCCGTGAGCGCCACACGCCCGTCGGCGGCAGCCCCCCAGGTCTGCATTTCTTCGAGGTTCACAGAGGTCCAGCGGCTCGCCGGGGCGTTTTTGATCCAGTCCACATTGTTCTGACCTTTTTCGTAAAAAACAACGGTTTTCCAGGTGAACCGCTCCGTCTGCCCTTTCCATCCCAGCTCCGTCGTTTGCGTCTGCTGGCGGTCGAGCCCCGCGTTGCCGAGCGAGGAGGGCGACTCATAGTTCAGCTCCGTGTAGGAGGGCTGCCGCACCGCTTCGGTATAGGAGAGAAAGAGCGTGTGGACTTCGGAGAGCGCCCACTCCACACCCGCCGCCGGCAGCCAAGCGGGCGAGTCTTCGGTGAACACGTCGAGCGAGCCGCCGAGGGTGAATGTGAGCGCACCGACCGTGTAGTTCGGCAGCGCCGCAAAGGAGGCGTGGCTGCGGGTGTGGTCGCCGAGCGAATTGCTGTTGATGGTTTCGAGGTCGCCGTCAGCACGCAGGTCGAGCGAGAACTGTTCAGAGAACGTGCGGCGCGTGTCGCCATGCAGCGCGAAGAAATCGGTGATGTGGTTGTTTTCGTAAAAGTCGTGGTTGTCGCGATCAAGCCAATAGGTGTCCTCTGTACGCCGCCAAGCGGCTGTGAGACGCGCGGGGTTGAGCGGATCTTCGGTAAAGCGCAGCGAGCCTGCCACGAGTTCCTCCTGCACCTGCTCTGCAGCGGGGTATTGGGCTGCCGTACCGTAGAAGCTGCGGGCACCGAACTCCCGCCACGAGGTCGCGGCAACCAGGTCGCCTTGCAGCGCATCGCTGACCGCGCCGAGACGCCCGCCCGCCGTGTACCGCGTCAGGTCATTGTCCGAATATCCGTCCGTCTGGTCGGCGTGGTCTGCAGAAAGGAAGGCCGAGGCACCCGCCGTTCCGCCCTTAAACGGCACCGTTTCTGTTGCGAGGGTGTTGCCGAAGAGCAGGCCTTTGTTGCCCGCGCCGGCCGTGACGGAACGCAGGTCTTCCGTCATCGGCGCGAGGTCGAGGCTGACTGACCCCGAGGGGTGGCCCGGCGCGACGCGGAAGCGGTCGATCCCGGTGAGGACCGTGGGAGCGCCGAACCAGACCTCCGGCGCAGGCACATCGGCTTGCCAGTGCTCGGTTTGCGCGTTGCGCAGGGTGAGCCCGTTGAGGAGCAACCCCGCACTGTTGAAGGGTCCGCCACGGATGGAGAGGTCGGTCTGCGGCCCTCCCGCGCCCTGGTCGCGCAAGGAGAGGCCGGGCACATCCTTGAGCAGCGAGGGGCCGGGCCGGGCCGTGGGCACAAGCGAGAAGGCCTCGACCTCGACCACGATATTGGAAGGGGCCTCCTGCGCGGACGAGGCCAGGTGGTAACCGCAGCAGACGATGAGTGTGAGAAGCCGAGTCTTGGCTTGGGTGTGTTTCATGGAGCCGGAGAGAATACGATACGGGCGCCGCGATTGTCAACCATGCTATAAAGTTTGATTTACAATCTGTCGACCACGCGCTGGTGTCGCTTCTGAGCGCTCAACCTAAAACGCTCAACATCCAAGTCGGGAACACGGCCCGCTGCCGCGACGCGTCCGGTAGACAAGGGACGTTTCCCCGAAACGTCCGCAGGCCACTGACGCTGCTTGGTCCGGCGGACGGCTCGGGGAGCCGTCCCTACCGGACGCGGCCACACACGCCGAATATCTTTATCAGCTCTGCAGGGCGGTGATACACAGGGTTCCGAAGATGTCGTCCGAACTGCAGCCGCGTGAGAGGTCGTTCACGGGCTTGGCCAGGCCTTGGATGATCGGCCCCAGCGCCGTGGCCCCGGCCAGGCGCTCGACCAGCTTGTAGCAGATATTACCCGCTTGCAGGTCCGGGAAGATCAGCACATTCGCGTCGCCCTTGATCGCGCCGCCCTTGTTCTTCGAGGCCCCGACCGAGGGCACGATGGCCGCATCCGCCTGGATCTCGCCGTCGACGATCGCGTCCACTCCCTGTTCGGTGAAACGTTTCTTGGTCAGCTCCGCCGCGATGCGCACCTTGTCAACCAGCTCGTGTGTGGCGCTGCCTTTGGAGGAAAAGCTGAGGAACGCCAGCTTGGGCTGCTTACCGATCAGCTTCCTGTACGAAATGGCCGTGGCATGGGCAATGTCCACCAGCTCCTCGGCGGTCGGACACGGGTTCACCGCGCAGTCCGCGAAGAGCAGCGTCGTGTCGCCCGAAGCCGTGGGGGCCTTGAGGTCCATGAGGAAGGTCGAGGACGCCAGCTTGATACCCTTGGCCGTGCCCACGCAGTGGAACGCGCTGCGGAGCATGTCGCCGGTGGAGGCGATCGAGCCCGCGACCATGCCTTGCGCGAGATCCAGCGCGACCATCATGTTGCCGAAATAGAGGCGCTTACCCTTGATCGTCGCGAGCGCCTCTTCCTCGGTCATGCCTTTGGCTTTGCGCTTCTCGTAGAAGGCCCCGGCCAACTGCGGCAGCAGGTCGGAGGTCGTGTAGTCGATCACCCTGACGCCGGCGGAGGCCAGCGTGACGCCCGCTTTGGCCTCGGACGCGGCGATCTCCTCGGGCGTGCCCAACACGATCGCGGTGCAGATGCCGGCCTTCGCGGCCTTGACCGCCGCCGCGATGACACGCGGGTCCATGCCTTCGGGAAGCACAATGGTTTTATTTGCCGCTTTCGCGCGGGGAATCATGGAATCGAGAATGCTCATGGGTTTCAAACTCCTTGTTTCTTCAGCGTGGCGGCCAACAGGCGGAACGTCTCGCGGGCGATCATCAGCTCTTCGTTGGTCGGGATCACGATCGCGGGAATCTTCGACGTGTCGGTGCTGACCACGCCGGTTGTTCCCATGACGGCCTTGTTCTTAACGTCGTCCAGCTTGCAGCCCAGCGCCTCAAGCCGCGAGATGATGGCCCGGCGCGCCGGGGCGCTGTTCTCGCCGATGCCGCCCGTAAAGATGATGGCGTCCGCCCCGCCAAGCAGCGTAAAGTAACCGCCGATATAGAGGGCGGCCCGATGTCCGAACATGTTGATCGCGTTCTCGGCCGTCGACTTACCCTGCTCGGCGGCGTTGACGGTGTCGCGCATGTCACCGCTGCTAATGCCGTTGACGCCCATCAGCCCGCTCTCTTTGTTGAGCACGTTGTCGATCTCGTCGATGGTCATGCCTTTACGGGCAAGGAAGAAGATGATGGCCGGGTCAATGTCGCCGCAGCGGGTGCCCATGATCAGTCCCTGCAACGGCGTCAGCCCCATGGTGGTGTCAAGAACCTTGCCACCCTTGATGGCCGCGATCGACGATCCATTTCCGAGATGACAGGTGATCAGGTTCAGCGCTTCAACCGGTTTCTTGAGGAACGCGGCGGCGGCTTGGCACACGAAGTTGTGCGACGTGCCGTGAAAGCCGTACTTGCGGATGCGGTACTCGTCGTAATACTTCTGCGGGATGGCGTACATGAACGCGTGCTTGGGCATGCTCTGGTGGAACGCCGTGTCGAACACCACCACGTTCGGCACGTTCGGGAAAACGGTCTCGCACGCCACCACGCCGTCGAGGTTGGCGGGATTGTGCAACGGCGCGAGGTCGGCACACTTCTTGATGCTGTACTTCACGTCTTCGGTCACGAGCACGGCATCGGAAAACTCCTCTGCCCCGTGGACCACACGGTGTCCGATTGCATCGACATCCTTCAGTGATTTCAATACGCCGCGCTGCGGGTCGGCCAACATCTTGCACGCCATGGCCAGCGCCTTGCCATGATTTTCAGCCGCGATGCCTTGACAGCTCTTGGCTTCGCCATCGCGCTGATAAACCAAGTTCGCATTCGGCGTACCGATACGCTCCACGAGACCTTTGGCCAGCATCGTTTCCGAGGCCATACTGAAGAGCATGAATTTGAGCGAGGAACTTCCTGAGTTGATCACCAGGATCTTGTCGTATTTCTTGAGGGGCATGAAACGCCTTTGATTGACTGTTATTGAAATAAAAATGTGTGCGCGACCGTGGTGCGCGACAAAAAAACATAGCTATTTTGCTCCTATTCGTCCGTTGTTTCAAGGTCAAAAACACGCTTGTCTGTCTCTGAAAACGCTTGCGGACCGACCCCCTGTTACGGTACAAAGAGACCATAAAGCCCCCTACAGGTCGCAACAACCAGAGAGCGGCGGCAGAAAAGGTGTTCCATGCACAAACTCTTCGGGACAGACGGCATTCGCGGTCAGGCAAACAAATATCCGGTCAACGCCGAACTCGCGCTGAAACTGGGCAAAGCGCTGGGTAAACGGCTGAACGCGCACGGTTACGGCAGCGCCCGGGCCGTCATCGGCAAAGACACCCGGCTCTCCGGTTATATGTTGGAGACGGCCATCACCAGCGGACTGGTCTCTTCCGGTTGCGACGTTTTTCTGGTCGGCCCCGTGCCCACCCCGGCCGTGGCCCACTTGACGCGCTCGCTCGCCGCCGATGTCGGCCTCATGCTGACCGCCTCGCACAATCCTTTCGATGACAACGGGATCAAGATCTTCAGCCCGCTCGGCTATAAGCTCGAAGACGAGGAGGAGGCTGAGATCACGCGGCTCATTCTGGGTACGGATCTGAACACCGATAACATCCGCAGCGACCAGCTCGGCCGGGCCTACCGCCTGGATGACGCGCGCGGCCGCTATATCGAGTTTGCCAAAAGCACGGTCAACAACGAGAAGCTGAGCGGCTTCAAAGTGGTCATGGACTGCGCCAACGGCGCGGCCTACGACATGGGGCCATGGATCTTCCGCGAGTTAGGTGCCACCGTCATCAAAACCGGCGTCTCCCCCGACGGAATCAACATTAACGCCAACTGCGGCGCGATGCACCCCGAGGGCGTCGCAAAGCTGGTCAAAGAGCACGGGGCCGACATTGGCATCGCCCTCGACGGCGACGCGGACCGCGTGATCTTCGCCGACGCCAACGGCGCGATTGTCGATGGCGACCGCATCCTGGCCGCTTGCGCCATTGCCTTCAAGGACCGCGGCCTGCTGGCCAACGATACCGTGGTGGTGACCAGCATGAGCAATCTTGGCCTGCACGACGCCATGCGACAACACGGCATCAAGGTCGAAATTACCGACGTGGGCGACCGCTACGTCATCGACGCCATGCGCAAGGGCGGCCATTCGCTCGGCGGCGAGAAGTCCGGCCACCTGATCTTCCACAACCATGCCACCACCGGCGACGGCATCATCAGCGCGCTGCAGGTGATGCGCATGATGAAGCAGGAGGGCAAAACCCTCGCGCAACTGGCCGATTGCATGACCGAGTACCCGCAGAAACTCGTCAGTCTCACGGTCAAAGAGAAGAGGCCGGTCCACGAGGTCCCGGTCCTCGCCGAGGCGGTCAAAGCCTGTGAAGCGGAGCTGAAAGAGGCCGGCCGCGTGATCGTGCGCTACTCCGGCACCGAGCCCAAAATCCGGCTGCTGGTCGAAGCCAGCGAGTCTGCCGTTGTCGACAAATGGATCGAAAAACTCACCCTGGCTGTACACGAAGGCCTGGGATGAATACGGGCGGACACGTAGGTCAGCCCCTACATGATGCCTGAACCCATGAACCTCATCCAACACCTCCAAGCCCGCGGCGTGACCTTTCTCGCGCCGGAAACCACCTACATCGCCGCCGACGTCAACCCCGAGCGCATCGCGGCGGGCGTCACGCTGCATCCCTGCTGCCGCCTCTGCGGCGCGGAACTCTCCATCGGCCCCGGCTGCGTGCTCGGTGCAGAGGCACCCGCCACGGTTGCGGATTGCCAACTCGGCGCGAAGGTGCATCTCGCAGGTGGTTTTTTCGACCACGCCACCTTCCTTGACGGCTTCAAGGCCGGCAGCGGCGCACATGTGCGGCCCGGCTGCCTCTTCGAGGAGGAGTCCTCCATCGCCCACTGCGTCGGCGTCAAGCAGACCGTCTTCCTGCCGTGGGTTACGGCCGGCAGCCTGATCAACTTTTGCGACTGCCTCATGTCCGGCGGCACGAGCCGCAAGAACCACTCGGAGATCGGCTCCTCCTACATCCATTTCAATTTCACGCCGCACCAGGACAAGGCCACCGCCTCGCTCATCGGCGACGTGCCGCATGGCGTGCTGCTGAACCAGCCCGCGATCTTTCTCGGCGGCCAGGGCGGGCTGGTCGGCCCCAGCGTGATCGCGTACGGAACAGTGATTCCCGCCGGGCAGATCTGGCGCGGCGACGTGACCGAGCCCGGCCGCCTCGTCGCGAAGCCCTCGTTCCGCCGCCCCATCAACATGCCTTATGACCCGCGCCAATACCACGGCATCAAGAACGTGCTGCGCAATAACCTGCGCTACATCGGTAACATCCTCGCGCTCGACCTCTGGTACCGCGTGTTCCGCGCGCCTTTCATGCGGCTGGACCCTTTCCAGACCGCCTGTTATGACGGCGCACGCCTCCGCCTTGGGGAAATTCTGGACGAGCGCCTGTCACGCCTGGACGAACTCGTCAAGAAAGTCGCGCAGTCGCTCGCGCTCGACCTGCCCAACCCGTCGGACGAGGAGCACTGCGCCTTTGTGGCGGCCTGGCCCGCGCTGAAGGAGGCCATGACCGCACACGTCGCCGCCCGCGAAGCGAGCCGGGTTCCAGAAGCGGTTCAGACCATCGTCGGCGGCCTGCCCGCAAAGGAATACCTGCGCGAGGTTCAGTCGTTGTCACCCGACGCCGCGCAGACCCTCGCCGCGTGGCTGGCCGCGCAACCCGCCGCAATGATCGCTCTTATGTGATAATCGGATCATAGGCGTTCCATTCGCGAGGCATTCGGTGAACATGTCGCGCTCCATGGGGCTCAAAAAACCGGATATGACACAATCCGTAGGGGCGAACCTATGTGTTCGCCCTCTCCATTCCCGCACGGCGAACCTATGTGTTCGCCTCCGCCATGTTCATACCGTCACCAAATCGATCAATTTTCCATACGAATCCACGACATCGTAGGTAATTTCGGCTGATGTGATCTTCTGGAAGAACTTACGGGCGCAGTCGATTTTTGCGAGTACCTTGCTTTGGTCGGTGCCGGTGAGGCCTTATGTGACGATGCCACGCACGGCGATCTTTTTGACCAGCTTCTGGTTGTAGGCGTCGAGCGCGTCCAGCCGGTAGATTTTGTTATGTTCCTTGCGGATGGCGACGGACGGGACCACGACGATGAACTTCGACCAGCCATCGGCCGCATAAAGCTCGAACAGGGTCTTGATGTAGCAATAGGTCT
>JBBRJN010000141.1:0-7640 GCA_038219365.1 Kiritimatiellia bacterium
GCGATCACGCTTGGCTGAAATGCGTCCGTGCGCCACAGCAGTTCCCCGCGCTCAGCCCCGTCTGCCGCGACACCGACGATGCCGCCCAGAGCCGCATAAACATAGTGGCGCTCCCCTGCCGCATACAACGCCATCACCGACGAGTGGGACATCGACAACCCGCCGGGGGCAGGCGTCTCAAACACCGTCGCGCCGCTCTTCACATCAATGCCGCACAGAAGCACGTTCGTGCCTGCCGGTGCGAGAACAACAATGCCGTTATCGAGCAGAGGACATTGCCCGGCGTACCATAATGGCACCTTCGTTCCGTAACGCTCAGACAGGTTGAACCCCCACTGGTATTTGCCGCTTTTCGCGTCCAGACACAACACGTGACACTGCGGACCGATCGTCACCACGGACTCGCCGTCGGTCGCGGCCACGGTGCGGGAGATTCCATGGTTGCGCTTGGTTTTCACCGCATAGAGGTGCTCCCAGCGCTGCTGCCCCGTGTCGGCATTCAGGCAACGCAGACAGTCGCCGCCCCGCGCCTCATCGTAATCCAACACATAAAGACAGCCGCCTGCCAACGCGGGCATCGCATGACCGTCGCCCAAAGGAATGGACCAGACCACGCGTGGCCCGCCTTCGGGCCAGCTTTCGAAAAGGGTGCCTGCGTTCGTTGCGACATTATCCCGCGAGGGGCCGCGGAACCCAGGCCAAAATCCAACCGTCATGCCCGGCGGGACATCGCGGTCAGCCATGAAGCACCCGAGCAGATCAGTCGGACGAACGGCTGCGGCGGCGGCAACTTCTGCCAAGGAACCCGCCGCCGCCGCTTCGCGCAAGGCCATTGGCGACGCCTCACGCGCGAGCCAGGCCATCACAACCCACCCGGCGAACGCAACCGCTGCCGCTGTCACAAGAAAAGGAATCACTCGTCGCATATGTCCCTTATTAGGTTCTCTCCCAAACCTCGACCATTGACCCTTGGCCCTACCGGAGCATGTTCACCATGATTCGCCGCAAGAGCCGTTTTAACCCCGCGTGCTGGATGCCGGAAAGCACGCGCTCGGTCTCGTGCCGATAGTGTGCGTAGAGTAATTCAACACGCGTGTGCAACCCGGCCTCTTCAATCGCGTCAATCAGACGCTGGCGTCCCTCGTGATCATCCTGCCACACCGATCCCAGCGCGGCGCAGACCGCCGGATGGTCGCTCGTACACGCAACGGCTAAAAAGATCGTCGGGCGCAGCGATAGCATGTCCGCCGCACGCCCGCGCACCGAGCGGAAATCCGCGATGTCGTCCTTAATCTGATAGGCCGTACCCACAGCACGGCTGAACTCGGAGAGGTGTGAGCAGGTCGCGGCATCGACGCCCGCGGCAAGGGCGCCAACCAGCACAGCAACCTCGAAAGCCGCCGCTGTCTTTCGCTCGTAGATGCGCAGGACGGCGGCCTCCGACACCGGCGAAGGCTGTCGGCAAAATGCCAGTTCCTCGCCTTGTCCCAGACACAACGCCCGATGCCCGCGAGCCGCGGCCAGCACCATTCCGGAACGGACGTCGCCCGAGAAGTCCGATTCAGCCAGCAAGCGATACCCCTCGCCGATCAGGTAGTCGCCCGCATTAATCGCCGCAGGCACACCGTAAAGCTTGTGAACGGTAGGCGAGCCGTAACGCTCGTCGTCGTTATCCTCGATATCGTCGTGAATCAGCGACGCCTTATGAAAACACTCGACCGCGACAGCGGCAGGCGCGATCCGGGCCACTTGACCTCCGGAAGCTTCGAACACTGAAGCGGTCAGCAACGGACGCCAGCGCTTACCCCCTGTCATCAGCCACTCTTGGCCGATCCTCTCCGCCTCGGTTTCCGCATGGCCCATGACCGAGGCGAGTGCTGCGGGCTCAAACCAGCGCTGAACCATCCCGGCCGCTGTTTCGAGTTCAGTCACACGTTCAGTTAATTCCGGGTTGCCCACACGCAGGAGTTTCAACGCCCAAGCGACATCGATCTCGGTCTTTTGGCAACCGTCCGCGAGCAGCGGGATTCCCTGTCCAGGAATCGCATGCGCATTCATGATCGGGAAGATTCGGCGCAAAGAATCCATGCAGCCCACGCCGATCACCGCGTCAACCTTCCCGCTGGTGAGCAGTTTGCTGACCACCGTCGTGCCTTCGGCCACCAGCGTCACATAGCCCAGCCGGTCTGCCTCAGCCTGCAAGACGCCGATCGAACAGCCGCCACACTGCACGCAGAGCAACCCCAGCCCGTCGCGGTCCGCCTTGCATACTTCGGCATTCGAGAGGCACTGCGGCAGCAGCAGTAAACGGCGCTCATACGGTATGCCGGCGATCACCTCCGCCCATAGCGCATTGTTCAGCAACACTGACACGTAGGCCAGTTCATCCGCGGATGCCTGCGCAACAGCGGCAGCACAGCGTGCGTGCGCGGCCAACTCCTCGGCGGTCATCGGAGCCACCAAGCGCTCGCGCGACACATAGTTCGCGACAGTCCGCTCCAAGGCCAAACGGCGCTCACGGCTCTGAGGCACGCTCAGTCCCGTATCTTTCACTTTCAAACTCTTCGGATCACTCTGCATGGTTGGTTGGCATTATAAGAAGCCTGACCGGAGAATGAAACGAAGAAAATCGTCTTCGTGAAAACACGGGGGCCGATTTGCAGCAGATCATCAGCGTGTGCAGCCGCGAGGCCTGGTGCCAACCTGTTCCGAATCACGCATTTAAGGGATGTCCGTGGCCTAATCGTAATCGCAAGCCGTGGTGATGATTACAGATTCTGAATCTGGAGTGCGTGCGGCAAGCGGTATTCCGCGCGACGCCGCTCTGTTCCTGATTTTCAGAATCTATTTCCGCTGCCACCGATCGTTTGCCTCCACTACGGAGCGTGGCCCCGTTCCGTCGAGCCACGCCTTAGCCGCAGGGTCTCCGCGCAGATACGTGTCCCAGAAGGCGGTACTCAACGCCAGAATCGCCCCGGCGCGGCGCACTAGGACATCACATCAGAATTGCTGAAAGACCAAAAGGCATACTTGCGGGCCATGCGTCTAATCTGCTATCTTGCCTCATCAAGAGTTTTATTTTGCGTTTTCCGGGTGCGGGGACGAGAGAGCCCCGCAGGTATCGAGATGGTCGGGCCGCCATCCAATGAACTGAGTTATTTGCGCATAGCGATGGGGGGGTATTGTGCAAGATACGTTGCGCAAGTCGTGGGTGTCCACCGTTCTGATTGCTTTCATGGCGCTTTCCGCCTTCGCGTCGGGGGTTGACGGTGGAGGGGCGGAAGCAGTCTCCATGGCCCACCGCATGATGATGCTGGTGCTGCAACTGGGGGCTATTCTTTTTGCGGCGCGGCTGGGCAACATGCTCTTTACGCGCCTTCACATGCCAGGCGTCTTGGGCGAGCTGTGCGCGGGAATTGTGATCGGCCCTTACGCGCTGGGACGCATCCACATCCCCGGTTTCGAGAACGGGCTCTTCCCCGAATTTTTCATGAAGCTGGCGAACGGCGGACATGAGCTGAGGTTCGTGGTTTCGCCGGAGTTGTACGGCATCTGCATGCTGGCGGCGGTGGTCCTGCTTTTTCTTGTGGGGCTGGAAACCGACCTCAACCTCTTTTTGCGATACTCGGTTGTGGGCAGTCTGGTCGGCTTGGGCGGCGTCCTGTTCTCTTTTCTAAGCGGCAACCTGCTGGGTGTCTGGCTGATGCCGTGGATCGCACCCGGCACGTATACGCCGGTGAGCCCTGCCTGTATTTTTTTGGGCGTTCTTTCGACGGCCACCTCGGTCAGCATTACGGCCCGCATCCTGTCTGAAAGGAAAAAGATGGACTCCCCCGAGGGCGTGACCATTCTAGCGGGTGCGGTGATTGACGATGTGCTGGGCATCATCCTGCTGGCGATCGGCATGGGGGTGATCGGCGTAGCGGGGACCTCGGCAGCACAGGGCATCGACTGGGGCGGAATCGGCGTGATGACGATCAAGACCTTCGGCATCTGGCTGGGCGCGACCGTCGCGGGTGTTTTGTCGGCCCGCAGGATCGGCAACGTGCTCAAGCGGATGGGCGGACACAGCGAGATCGCCATCCTATCTTTGGGACTGGCGCTGATTGTGGCAGGACTGTTCGAGAAGGCCAACCTGACCATGATCATCGGCAGCTATGTGATGGGACTTTCCCTTTCGCGCACGGACATCAGCCACATGGTGCGAGAACATCTACAGCCGGTATTCGGCCTGCTGGTGCCGGTATTTTTCGCGGTCATGGGCATGATGGTTGACCTTGAGCTGATGTTCTCCCTGAAAATCCTTGTTTTCGGCCTGATCTATACGGCTGTTTCGGTGCTAGCCAAACTCATCGGCTGCGGCTTGCCGACGTTTCTTTGCGGATTTAATTTCAAGGGCGCGATGCGTGTCGGCGTGGGCATGGTCCCGCGCGGCGAGGTGGCGTTGATCATCGCCGGGATCGGGTTATCCTCTGGTTTTCTGTCCAAGGAGGTGTTCGGCATAACGGTGATGATGACCCTGCTGACGACCCTGGCCGCGCCGCCCTTGCTGATCGCGGCTTTCAACATAACCGGGAGCGGTCTTCGCCCCGGCAAGGGAAAGGTCTTGCCATCGTCGGGGATGCTGTCGGTCTACACGTTCCCGAACGAAGAGGTGGGCACACTGCTGCTGACCGCGCTGATGAAATGCTTTAGCCAGGAAGGTTATTTTTCACACGCGCTGAACATGAGTGAGGGGCTTTACCAGGCACGCAAGGACGACATCGTCGTCAATATCAAGCAGATAAAAAACACCATCGAGATCGATGCGCCGCCGGAAGCGGCAACCGTTGTGCGCCTGATGATGATTGAGGTGATTGTCGAGTTCGAGCAGACGCTGAAAGAGCTACACAAACCGCTTGGCGCGGAACTGCACGCGGAACTCTCCGCGTTGGAACTGGCGGGAACAAAAAGAAGTGAGACGCTGATGCGCCACTTGAGTCAGGACGCGATGGTGCCAGACTTGAAAGCCTCGACCAAACGGGCTGCAATCGCAGAGCTGATCGGTGTCCTTGCGCGGATGGGGCTCGTGAAGGACCCCGATGCGGCGCTGACAAGTGCCCTCAAGCGCGAAGAGGCCATGTCCACCGGCCTGCGGCAAGGGATCGCCTGTCCGCACGCCCGCACGGATGCGGTGAGCAGATTGGTTTGTGCGATCGGAATGAAAGCAGGCGGCATCGACTTCCAGTCGCAGGACGCGCAACCCGCGCAGTTGATCATCCTGACGTTATGTCCGGCATCCGCAGAGGCACCTTACATGGCGTTCATGAGTGCAGTGATGGCGGCGTTGCGCGATGAGAGTGCCGTCAAAAAGTTGCTGGCATGCCAGACTTCAGGTGAAATGTTCCGCTCCTTGGTTCAAAACAAACACAAAATGGCGTCAAAATGATTGCGCATTCCCGTTTGTAGCGGCCCGTGAGGGCCATCCTTCGGTGCGTATAATGCCATAATTAGCATGGCTGATCACAACCCGATTTCGGTTGATAACCATGGTGTCAGCCTGTAGAATCTTGCCATTATCATAAAGAAATGGATGTGCCCATGTCCCTACGCTATTTGACCGCTGGCGAATCCCACGGTCCGGCCCTCACCGCCATTCTTGAAGGCATGCCCGCCGGCCTGCCGCTCAACGAGGATATCCTCGTCGCTGACCTCGTGCGCCGCCAAACCGGAACCGGCACGGGTGAGCGCATGGCCATTGAAAAAGACCGCGCCCAGATTCTGGCGGGTGTCATGGAAGGCGTCACAACGGGCGCGCCGATCACCCTCCAGCTCATCAACAAGGATCATGACAACTGGAAGGGCAAAGCGGTTACCGCCTACACCACACCGCGTCCCGGTCACGCCGACCTCGCCGCCGCCGTCAAGTACGGTTACTCCGACGTCCGACCCTCCCTGGAACGCGCCTCAGCCCGCGAAACCGCTGTTCGCGTCGCGATCGGCGCCGTCTGCCGAACCTTCCTCAACACCTTCGGCATCTCCATCGGCGGTTACGTCTCCTCCGTCGACAGTCATGCCGCAGCGCTTGAAGGGCTCTCGTTCGCCGAACGCATCCGGCGCGCCCGCTCCTCAGACGTGCAATGCCCCGATCCCGAGGTGGCGTCATGCATCACAAAAGCCATCGGCCAAGCCCATGACGCGGGTGAAACCCTCGGCGGCGTCATCGAGATCGTCGCGGAAGGCCTTCCCGTCGGGCTCGGCTCACACGTCAACTGGGACCGGCGCTTGGACGCCCGACTCGCACAAGCCGTGCTCGGCGTGCCCGCCATCAAGGGTGTCGAAATCGGCAACGCCTTCGGCAACACGCTTAAACCCGGCTCACAAGTCCATGACGCCATCATCGCAGGCGCCAACGGGCTGGAGCGCAAAAGCAACGCCTGCGGCGGCATCGAGGGCGGCATCTCGAACGGCCAGCCGATCTGGCTGCGCGCAGCCATGAAGCCCATCCCCACCACGCGCAAGGGGCAAGAGACCGTGGATCTTGCGACCGGCAAAGCCGCTCTCACCTACTACGAACGTTCGGATGTCTGTCCCGTGCCGCGCGCCGTGGTCGTGCTCGAAGCCGTCGTCGCAATTGTGCTTGCCGACGCCCTGATTGAAAAGCTCGGAGGTGACAGCCTCGCGGAGATGAAGCCACGCTTCGACACCCTCCGCCGCGCCACCCTCGACGACGTGCGCATGACAGGCCAGCCACACCTTTTTTGGCCATGAGAGAAGGCAAGAAGGCTGTTAGCGGTTTAGGCTGTTAGACTGTTAGGCAGACGGAAGGTCAAGGCGGCAGTACGGGTGGACGAACAGGACGAACTCTGAATGCCCAACGTCCAGCTCCGAACACTGAAGTGAATTCCGCACCGACTTGGGCGTTAAAAGTTCGGCGCTCGGCGTTACTGTCTCCATAAGGTGGCCCGTTCAACGGTTGCCGGAAAAGACGCCGTGCGTTATACTGTCACTGTTTTGAAAGGTGGTGTGTGATGGCAATACCCGGAAAAAAACAGTGAGAAAAGCGTATCCGAAACGCCGGAAATCGGCTGCGGAAAGCGTGTGCGAGCCGACTGCGGTCTATTCCACAGAACCGCCGACCTTCGAGTCCGTGTGGCGGCTGATTCAGGAAAACGCCCGTGAAATGGAAAAACTCGCCCTAAAAAGAGAGGCTGCGGACCAGCGAGCGCTGGAGCGCTTGGAAAAACTGGAGTCTCTCTTCGTCTCTCAGTGGGGCAAACTCGTCGAGTCGCTCGTTGAGGGTGACTTGGTGACGTTGCTGCGAAGTCGCGGAATCGATGTCGAGTTGACGGCCCGTCGCGTTACCGGGTGCCACCAAGGCCGGAACTTCGAATTCGATATCATCGCCTACGACGGGGACACGATCGTCATCGTCGAGGTCAAGACCACCCTTCATCCTCAGGACATTAAGGATTTCTTGGCCACTCTCGCCCAAGCCCGCGCATGGATGCCTGGCTATGCAGGCAAGCGTATCTGCGGAGCAATCGCTTACCTTCAAGAAGCGGGGAAAGCCGCAGCCATGGCGGAGAAACGCGGCCTCTTCGTCATCCGCGCCACAGGCTCCAGCGCCTCCATCACCAACGAACCTTCCTTCAAACCCA
>JBBRJN010000142.1:0-7623 GCA_038219365.1 Kiritimatiellia bacterium
CAGCAGAAACCGAGTGGGGCCTGGTCAGATGAGGGCATGCCCGCGCTGACCGCGCTGCCCCTATGGGCTGTCGCCGCTTCAGGGGAGAAGGCGTACGTGCAAGAGTCGGACAAGGCGGTTGCTTTTCTCCTTTCCAAGCAGCAGCCGGATGGCGGGATTTATATCCCCGTGCCGAATCGTAAAGGCGGGGGCCTCGGCAACTATAACTCCTCGATTGCCGTGATGGCTTTGCAGGCTAGCCATAATCAACTGGCCGTGCCTGCGATCCTGAAAGCACGCGCGTATATCGCGGCCTCGCAGCATGTCGGCGATGATTCTCACGCGGGTGGCTTCGGGTATGAAAAAGATACGCAGCGACCCTATTCGGATCTGAACAACACCCACTTTTCAATGGACGCGATGCGGCGGTCGCAGAGTGTGGAGGACGCGCGTCCGGCGGGCGAAAAGAAGGTGGACCTCAACTGGGATGCCGCGCTCAAATATGTTGAGCAGATGCAGAACAAAGAGGGTGACACTGCGGGCGGGTTCGCCTATAACACCGAAGATCCCAAAAGTGGAACAGTGACCAACAGCAGCGGACGTGTCATGTTGCGCGCGTATGGCAGCATGACATACGCGGGGCTCATGGCGATGGTCCATGCGCATTTAGAAAAGAACGATCCACGCGTCCGGTCAGCCGTTGATTACGGGGCGCGCTTCTGGACGCTTGAAGAAAATCCGGGGCAAGGTCAGCAGGGGCTCTACTTTTACTTCAACGTGATGGCACGTGCGCTGAGCGCGGCGGGGGTGGACGCGCTTCCAAAACAGGGGACCACAGGGGAGATCCGCTGGCGTGAGGAGGTTGTCCGAAAGGTTATTTCTTTGCAAAAACAGGATGGCTCGTGGGCCAATGCAAATAACCGCTGGTGGGAGAACGATCCGGTTCTGGCAACATCCTATGCGCTGCTGGCGCTTGAGTTCGCCAGCGGCCTGACGCGCTGATCGGCGTTGACGGCGCGGCGGCTTATTCTTTACAATACGCGCACGAAGAGGGGGTTATTATGCGCGTGTGTCAACGGCGGGTCTTTCTGCGTGAACTGGCGGGGGCCGGTTTGGGTTTGACGGCATTAGGGTGCGGGGCAGTGACCGCTCAAGCGACAGTACGTCGCCCCAACGTGATTTTCATTCTGGCGGATGATCTGGGCTACGGCGATCTGTCGTGCTACGGACAGAAGAAGTTCACGACGCCCAACATCGACCGTCTGGCCGCCGAGGGCATGTAGTTCTCGCGCCACTACTGCGGCTGCACGGTCTGCGCGCCCTCGCGCTCCACGGTCATGACCGGCCAGCACACGGGCCACACGCCGATCCGCGGCAATAAGCAGGTCGGCGACGGTCAGGCACCCTTGCCGCAAGGCACCGTGACGCTGGCTCAGTGCCTCAAGCAGGCAGGCTACGCCACCGGCTGTTTCGGCAAATGGGGCTTGGGTTTTCCCGGTTCGGAAGGCGACCCGCTGAATGTCGGGTTCGACACTTTCTTCGGGTACAACTGCCAGGCCGAGGCCCATTCCTATTTTCCCGCCCGTCTCTGGCGCGACCGCGCGGAGGTGAAGCTCGACGGCCAGACCTACTCGCCGCCGCTGATCCAGGCCGAAGCGGAAAAGTTCATCCGCGCGCAGGCCGGAAAGAAGCCGTTTTTTGTCTGGCTGACGGTCACCCTGCCGCACGCGGCGATGTCCGTGCCGCCCGAGCTCCAAGCGCCTTTTCGCAAGCAGTTCCCCGAGTTCGAGGGCACGCAGGCGCAGTACGACAAGACGCGCACAGACACGAGTCCGGGCTCGGCCTTTCCTGCGATGGTGGGTGTGCTCGACCGTCAGGTCGGCGGGGTGCTGGCGCTCTTGAAGGAGCTGAACATCGACGACAACACGCTCGTGCTCTTCGCGAGCGACAACGGCCCGCATCAGGAGGGGGGGCACCAGCCGGATTTCTGGAACAGCAGAGGCGGGCTGCGCGGCTACAAGCGCGATCTCTACGAAGGCGGCATCCGCACACCGCTCTTGGCGCGCTGGCCGGGCAAGATCCGGCCCGGCAGCGCGAGTTCGCACGTGTCTGCCTTTTGGGATCTGATGCCGACCGTGTGCGGGCTGGCGGGCACCCAAGCAGCACCCGGCACGGACGGACTCAGCTTCGTGCCGACCCTGCTGGGCCAAGGTGCACAGCCGGAGCATGCCGGACTCTATTGGGAGTTCCACGAGCAGGGCGGCAAACGCGCGTACTTGAAGGGCGATCTGAAGGCGGTGCAGCTGAATGTCAACAAGGTGCCGGACGGGCCGGTCGAGGTATACGACCTTGCTGCCGACCCGGCCGAGACCACGAACATCGCGGCGGCGCAGAACGCCTTCGTGGCTGAGGCTCGGCGGGCGTTCGTGACGATGCACACGCGCAATGGGGAGTTTCCATGGAAATGGGAATAAGGCGGTTCGACGGGTAAGGCTATGTCAGAAGCCAATGTGGCCAGTCTAACAGTGTGGTGCAGGCGTCTCGCCTGCGTCTTCCAAGCAGGCGTCTCGCCTGCGTTTTCCAAGCAGGCGGGACGCCTGCACCACATGATTGAGCGCATGTTGTTTTCTGACGGGCACTAAAACACAAAAGGGCAAAAGATGAAACAGGTAATGATGGCGGCGTTGGTGATGGGTGTGGCTGTCTGCGGGCTGGCTGCGCAGAAAAAGACGGTCGTGGTATGGTCCGAAGGAACGGCTCCCAAGAACGTCTATCCGAACGACATCAACGGCGCGATTGCCGAAGGGTTGCGCGCGTCGGAGCAGATGAAGGAGTGGGACGTGGTGGTGGCAAACCTGAGCGATCCAGACCAGGGGTTGTCGGACGCGCTGCTCGCCAAAGCCGACGTTCTGATCTGGTGGGGCCATAAAAAGCATGGCGAGGTAAAGGATGAACTCGTGAACAAGATCGAGAAGCGCGTCAAGGAGGATGGCATGGGCTTCATCGCTCTCCACTCCGCGCACTTCTCGAAGCCCAACAAGCGGTTGATGGGGACGCCATGCTCGTTCGCGGCCTATAAAGCCGACAACACGGAGACTGTGGTGAAGGTTGTGATGCCGGACCATGCAATCGTCAAGGGCGTTAAGACCGAGTTCGCGGTCGCAAATGATGAACGCTACAGCGACCCCTATGCCGTGCCACCGACCGATCAAGTGCCACTGACCGGCGTGCAGGTTCACAAAGATGGAGTTAGAGAAGACGCCAAGCTGGGCTTTTGCTGGAATGTTGGCAAAGCACGCTATTTTTACTTCCAGTTGGGCCATGAGACCAACCCGATCTACTTCGACGCAGATATTCGCAAGATCATTGCGAATGCTGTGATCTGGGCAGCGAAGAAATAGCGTGTTCAAATATACACGTCTGCTCGACGTGGAGGGAGACGGCTCTTGGGCGCTGACGTGCAGCGTACACATCCACCTGAATCCCGTGCGCGTCAAGGTGCTGGGGCTCGGCAAAGAGGAGAGAAAGCGCGAAAAGGTGGAATACAGGAACTATCTTGAGGACTATCGGGCAGGGCGTCGGGGAAGGCGCGTTTTCGAGGATCACCGCCGCGGTCGCGCTCGGCGGGACAGCGTTCATCGAGAGGCTGCGCAAAAAAGTTCCGAAACGAGCGGGCGGTGAGACGAACGCTCGGTCGTGGCGTCGGCTTCTCCCGTTCGCGGAGGTGATGAAGGCGGTCGAGTCTTTGAAGAGCAGAAAAGTCATAATGTACAATGTACAACTACGCACAACTACGACCCCTTAAAAGCCCAATGATGTCGCATCCATCTCGCGAAAGGTTCTTCATGTGTCACTTTCGAGGGGGTGGCGAATTGGTCACGGCGGAGGCGGGCGGGACATTCGTCGCAGCGGTGTTGGTGGGCGCGGGGGGCGGTGCGGTGAGTTTTAAGTCCCGCACGAGGAGCCCAGGGTCGGTACGCTTGGCGGGCGTGCTTGCTGACTTGCTACGCTCACGTTTTGTTGCTATGGCTTTTTCGAGGCTTGCACGCATCGGCGCTGGCGCGGCGGCTGTAGCGGTTGAGGCGACTCCTGCCTGTTTCTGTTTCGCATCGTGGCCGGCATCGGCGGTGACGAGCCGACGGAAGGCAGGCGCTTTCGGCTCAGGGACCGGCGTGGCTGGTGCCATTACGACCGCGGTGGATGGATTGGATGATTCAGAGCGGGGGACAGAATCGACGAGAAGCTCTTTGTCGGCCGCCTCAGTTGACCGTTTTGCAACGGGCGTCAGAGAGGGTACGGGCTCCTCGGCGCTGCGCGCGAACGTGATGTGGGTGACGGCTGCGGGGTCGTGAGTCGAGCGCTGGACGTTCTGATACACAACGCTCATGAGCCCGAAGAGCGTACCGAACGTGAGCGTCAGAATCGCGGCGCGCTTCAGTTCTTTGTGCGGAGAGGTCCACAGCGCACGGAAGGTGCTGCGCGGGGGTGCCTTTGCGAACGGGGGTGAGAGACGCAGGTGTCCGTCCTTCTCAAGGCCGCTGCGCAACGGTGTTAGGACGCTCGACAACTCCTCCTTGACGCTGCGGCAAGAGTCGCAGGTCTCAAGGTGGCTCGTCATGGACTGATGCTCCGTTGGTGATAAGTCGCCGAGGAGCCAAGCGGTCAGTTTTTCTTCGTGCGGACACATGACGGGGATTCTCCTTCATGGCGTTTCACTTCGGCTGCCAGGGTTTTGACGGCGTGGTGCAGCAGGTTGCCGACATACCCGCTCTTTTCCCCGACGATCTCGCCGATCTGTTCGTAACTCAAACCCTGCTGCAGGCGTAGCAGCACGACTTGCTTCTGAAGAGGCGGCAGCGCCGTCAGGCAGGCCAGCACCGTCTGCTCCTGCTCGCTGGTCCCGGTGTCGCAGCAGAGGCCGCCGTCGGTTTCGCACGCTTGTTGTTGTGCGTAATTTCCGATCAGCCGTTTTTTTCGCTCTTCCGAACGAATCAGATCCACGGCCTCGTTGTGTGCGACCTTGAAGAGCCAGTTACGCACCTCGTCGGTGGGAGCCTCGGCGGGAGGGACGCGACGGACGAGTTTGACGAGCGTGTTCTGTACCACATCTTGGGCCAGTGTGACATTGTTCAGCAGGCGGGCGGCATACCGGAGAAGCGGGGCTTGGAAAGCCTCGATCACCGCTGTAAGGCCGGTCTGCTCTATTCCGCATCCATTCACAAGACCACAGCATACCGTTGAAACGGAATCGCTCCAAGGACAATTTAAGAGTTAGGGTTCAGGAGTGGAAAGCGTTAATAGGCCTAAATACAAACTCCTGAATCGCACCCTGCAGTCGGGGGTCACAGGTTTCCGGACGACACCGTGATGTCGTCTTTGTCTGTCGAGGCTGCCGCAAGTGCCGCGTCGGCTTGCACGGCTGCCTTGCTGGTTGTCGGCAGGTTCCTGTAATAGACCATCAACTGGAGCGCGGCGAGGCAGGTGTCCATCACGGGGCGGTCGCTGTGGGCATCGCCGTTGGCCCACCAGCCGATGTCCGCATCTCGTCCCTGATCGTCTTTGATCGCGTTTTTTTCGACCTGTTGTGCTTTCACATAAAGCGGTTTCATCGCCTTGTTCCAGTTTTCCCAGCGCTTGCCGCCGGCGTGGAATTTGGCTTGTGTCGCGTAGTAGCAGGAGTATTGGAGCGAGCCGCTGAGCGGGCTTTTCGCGTCGAAAGAGGGCACCCAACTGTCCATCAGGTCGAGCGACCTCTTCACTTCGGGTTCGTTAGAGGCACCCAGCAGCTGCATGCACAGCGTGCCGACGCTGGTCAGGCCGCCCTGTCCCGGAGAGGTGTAGCCGAACCCGCCCTTGGGGTTAGCGTTTTTCTGAAACCCTTTGACGGTCAGCTTGACGGCTTTTTCAAGGCCCTCCACATGAAGTTGGGCCAGTTTGGCGGCTTTGAGTGCTTGGGCACACCAGCCCATGTAGGACGTGTCGTCGCGGTATTTGCCGTCCTCCTTGCTGACGCCAGGGTCCATCTTGTAATTCCAGCCGCCGGTCGGGTGCTGTCCTTTGATGATGGGCGTCAGCGCCTTTTCGGCGGCTGCCTTGATATTTGGGTTGAGCGTCATACCGTACGCTTCGCACAGGGCGTAGGTGGCGATCGGGTGGGCATACTCGTTCCCGTCGGTCCCGTTAAAGCGCCCGTCTGTCTTTTGATTGCTCAGCAGGAATTCGATCGCTTTTTGCACGCTCGTGCCGAACTCGGCAGAATCGCCGGGCTTCTCACCGTGGGCGAGGAAGGTGAGGGTCGCCAAGCCGGTCATTGCGATCTTCTGAGAGGTCCACGAGCCATCGGCTTGCTGGTTCTTTTTCAGCCACCGGAGCGCCCGCATCACCGAGTCTTCGGTCTTCTGGTCGCCATCGAATTCAGCGATGAGCTTGCCGCGCGAGCGAGCACCGCGGCTGACACCGCTAAGCCCTGGAAGCGTACAGACGCCTACGCGGTTTCGCAGGAAGATTGAAGCCGGTGTGGGCGGCGGGTTGACGGGCTGCGCGTCGCCCTGAGTCGGAGTGTCGATGTTCATGGCGGGACCGGAGAAATCGACGACTGTGATGGTGTCCATTGCGGCCTCCTCTTGCTTCTGTGAGTCAGCGATGTCTTTTAGATCGGGGACAGGGCCGTTGTCGACAATCACGACCGTGGCCACGAGGTCTCTGTCTATTTGGACATGTTCCCTGAGCACGAGCAGGGCGATGGCAAGGAAAGGCAGTCCGACCGCGGCGACAGGGGCGGAAAGCCGCTGTAACTCGATGATTGCGGACCTGTACTCGCGCGATGAGCGGGGACGCCGCAGGCCCCGGAGCATGGTCAGGAGCCGACGGGGGTAGCTCGGCTCGAAGAAGCGGGAGGTCAGAGCGCTCATCCGGTGCGGTGTGTTGGCGTGCGTATTCATGCGGAACTCCTTTTGTTTGGGTTTTCATCCTAGATACGTCCGGCGGGTGCCCCGCCTTAAATATTTTTGTCCATTGGACTGGTAGTATTTCAGTTGTCAGCACGCGCTGTTTTGTATATCATATCGCGGTTTTTTTACGGACACCTATGGAGGGATTTCATATGAGTTGTAAGTATCCATGCTCGCACGAAGTTGAGCAGATGTGCTGTGTGGCGAAGGGCGCCAAGCACGGGCCGGCACCGATCCCTGAAGAGGGCAAGTGGGTGCAGGTGAAGCAAGTCACCGACATTTCCGGCCTGACGCACGGCGTGGGCTGGTGTGCACCGCAGCAGGGCGCCTGCAAGCTGACCCTGAACATCAAGGATGGCGTGATCCAAGAGTCGCTGATCGAGACGATCGGGTGTTCCGGCATGACGCACTCAGCCGCCATGGCCGCCGAAGTGCTGCCGGGCAAGACCGTGCTTGAGGCGCTCAACACCGACCTCGTCTGTGACGCGATTAACACGGCGATGCGCGAGCTGTTCCTGCAGATCGCCTACGGCCGCAGCCAGAGCGCCTTCTACGAGGGCGGCCTGCCGGTCGGCGCGGGCCTCGAGGATCTCGGCAAGGGGCTGCGCAGCCAGGTCGGCACCATGTACAGCACCTTGCAGAAGGGCGTGCGCTATCTGGAGATGGCCGAAGGTTACGTCAAGCGCCTCGCGCT
>JBBRJN010000143.1:0-7585 GCA_038219365.1 Kiritimatiellia bacterium
CCTCTCGTCGTCAAAAAAAAGGTGAGTCAGCGCAGTCTCGCTTGCAACGAGACCGAAAGGACCCAATTTACTTGGGACATAATAAAGAAAATGCTCAGTGCAGTGCATCAAAAAATCTTCCTGCTAGAAAGGCATATACGACCTTTCCTGAATAAAGTCCAAGGCGCTAGGAGAGGCCTCCCTTTAACTGTTTCGGGGCAAGCCAAGCAAGCATACCCGATACGAAAATAGCGTACAGAACGACTCCCTGGAGGCCGAAGCCGAACTTGTAACAAAGCCATGTCGAACCCCCGAAAAAATGCCCCAACAGCAAGCCTAGCATTAGAGCAACCCCGACCTTCCCAGGGAGAAATGAAACGAGGGAGAAACATCCCGAGAGATACACAAAATCGACCGACACGGAAACCCAAGGCCCTCGAGCCATGATCGTTTGGAACCATTGATTGCTTTCATGCACCGTCGACGGGTCAGTCCAATAACAAACAGGCTGGCCGATGAGCGTAATCGCTATATCAAAGAAGATGACACTCATCATCACCCACCTCCATCGCTTGACCAGATCAGCCATCGTTTTCATCATACTTCTGCCTGTTCTCGAAACAAGCCTGTAAGTGGGACGGTAACGCTCCCGCGAGTGTCAGCTATTCTCAAGCCTCTGATGACCCGGTCCCTCCGCCGCAACTTATCGTACCGGCCTGAAAACGCCCCATCGTACGGCTTTTGCCGCCCGCAGTCAACGCCGGGCGGCAAAGAACCAACAATTCTAATTATGGCAAAGAAGCGCCTCACGGCGCCACTACGAACAGGAGAAAGCCCAGCGTTTCCGTTTGTAGGCCCGTGAGGGCCTTCCCTCTGTGCGTGTCATGCCAAAATTAGAATTGCTGGCAAAGAACTCAACGCCAAAGAACTCAACGCCGAACCCTGAGCTCTATTTCCTGTTCTTGAGGGGTTTGCTGATCAGCATCTGGAGCTTGGATTTCGGGCCAACGAGCTTGCCTGCTAGGACGTCTTCTTCTGTGAACCGGGCCATCAGAATCTCGCCTGCGGATGCACGGTTGAAGTCGTATGAGATGTAGAGCGTGCCGTCGGGTGCCTGGAAACCGTCGGGGTAGGAGACGCCGTTGCGCTCGTCCAGCATGAGTCCGCCGACCCAGGTCTTGCCGTCGTCATCGGAAAGAAACGCTTTGAGCTTGTTACGCTTGCCCTCGGTCGTGTCGGCGGTGTCGCCGTGTTTGACCAGCAGAATGCGGCCCGAGGTGAGCGTGCGGATGTGGAAGCGGGCGACGGGCTGCTTGATATTTTCAGGCGCAGAGGGCTCCGACCAGGTTTTTCCGCGGTCGCCGGAGAAGCTCTGCATGATGCCCTTGCTGGTGCGTGCGAGCATCCAGAGCGTGCCGTCCTTGCGTTCGACGAGCATGTGCTCATCCCAGCAGGGGTTTGGATAGGCGACGCAACTGAGACGCTCCCAGGCGGCGCCTTGGTCAGCCGAGCGGAACACGTTCGCGCCGCGCAGCGGGTCGAGTTCTTTAAACGCGCCGCAGAAGGGACCGAAGCCGCCGCTGCGGTTGAGCGAGACCGGCAGGAGCCACTCGCCGGTCGAGAGCACGGTGGGCTTGTTGAGGGTGAAGCCGTGCCAGATGCGGCGGGGAGCACCCCAAGCGGGCGTCTCCGCGTCGGGATTCGCGCAGACCGCCTCCCACGAGCCGGCCCGGCCGTCGAATTGCATCATCGACTGGCTGAAGAACAGATGCAACTTGCCGGTGGGGTCGGTCCAGAGGTTGCCGACCAAGGTACTGCGCGGCATAGGCAGGCGGGCTGGGTCGTGGGCGTCGATTACGAGGCAGGGCTTGGACCAGGTCTCGCCGTCGTCGTCGCTGTGGTTAAGCACGAAGAAGGCTTTGGGGCCATCCTCGCCCGCGACCCAACAGGCCCAGATGCGGCCGCCCGGCGTGCGCGCGATGCCGATGGTCATGCCGTAGTCGAGCTGGTCGTAGTCGTACTTCGGTAGCGGGTTGGTGTCGAGCTTGGGCGGGATCAGCGCGAGGTCGGCGATTTTCTCCGCAACCTCAATTTCAAAGGCGCGGATCTCGGCAGGCGACATGGCCGCGAAACGTGCTTCGGGCGCGGGCTCTTGGGCCGCGAGAAAAGAAACGGACAGAACGGACAGAACAGAAGAAAGCAGAATGGTTTTCATGGAAGGACTCCTACGGTATCGGTGTTGTCGGTGTAGCCAGGGCCGCCGCCCGCCACGTAATCGCGATCCGTGAAAAGCTTCACGCCCGGCTTCATCACCGCAGGCTCCTCCCGCGGCGGTGGTGGCAGCTCTTTGCGTTTCTGGCCGGCCTGCGATGGAAACGCGCCCACGTCCTCTAGCTTGCCAAACATGATGCGCTCCTTGCGGCTCACGTCCGCATCGCCCTGCGTCACGGCGAGCCAGATCGTGCCGTTATGCTCGTGGAAGGTCGGATATTGAAACGACTTCGGCGTCTCGAAGCGATACTTGCGCTCCCACGTTTTGCCGTCGCGTGCGATGTCCACGTTGAAGACGCTGCGGCTCACGCCCTGGATGCGCGTGGACGCTTGCCAGCCGAGGTAATAGACGCCGCCGAACGTGTCGAAGGTGGGCTTCGAGTTCGCGCCGTCCGGGACCTGCGGCAGCGGCTTACCCACGCTCCATGTTTTTCCATCAACGCTCGTGGTGAAATGATAGTTGCCCTTGTCGTTGCGGCAAATCGCCATCCAGGTGCCATCGGGCAGACGGTTCACGGCGGACTCGCTCAGTCGCTCCGTTTGCGGCTCATTGTAGTGACCAAGCACTTCAAAAGTCACGAGGTCATCATGCACCCGTGCCAGTGCATTTTGTGCCGAGGCAAAGTTGTTCAGCGCCACGTAGAGTTTGCCATCGAAGCGTTTGAACGAATCGAAGATGAAGAAGGACGAGTCCGCCGCCGCCTTCGTGAAGCCCTGCGCCGCCGCATCCGCATGAAAATACTGCGGCTGGAAATCAAACGTGCCCGCCGCTGTCTTGAGCTTCGCCTTGTGGATTGTCGCCGCAAACTCGCCTGACTTCAAATCGAAGTCGCGATACCACATTTGCGACTGCCGCTTCCCCGGAGCTTCGCTCGTGAAGTAACAGCGCAACGTGCCCGTGTCCTTCTGGATGATGCGCGGCACGAAGCACGCACCCACAGGCAGCGTCTCGTTCACAAACCGCTGCTCCCCCTTCGCGAAGTCGATGACCTTGTCCACGGCCAGCGTCTTCAGGCTCACGATGGACAGCGTGGCATAAATGAACGGCCAATCGGCGCTCTCACCCGCCTTCACATCGTTCGCCTCCGCCACGACGTAAGCGCACTCACCGACGCAAACGAATTCGGCATCGTGCGCGCCTTTCACACGAGGCGCGGAGGTGTTCACGAGGCGTTGCATCACGCTGTCACCCGCGAGCGCCGCGTCCCAGCCGGCGGGAACAAGCTTGGGCGTGATCAGGGCGTTGTCGGCAGCGTGCAACGCGGCCAGCGGTGCCAGCAGCAGAGAGGCGAGGAGTGTGACAAGCAACGTGTTTTTTCTGGTGTGGGTGTAGGTGTTCTTCGCTTTCAGCTTCTCCGACATGACGCCTCCTTATTTTGTGTTGGGGGTGATCGTCGGCAAACTGCGGAGGTCGAGACGGATGACACTCGCGATCGGGTCGGGGGCCTTCATCGGCAACCGGAGCTTGGTCTGCGCTCCGTCAGACGTTACGGAGAGCGCTTCCGACGGGTCGGACAGAAGGGTTGCCCGGGCGACCTCGGCCTGCATCGGCACGGTCAGGATGCCGTCGGCGGGCCACTGGAAAACGTGCAGGTAGAGGGTGTTGCCCTTCGTGGTGGCGCGTCCCCAAGACAGGCTGGAAAAAGGGCTGGCCGTGGTCGCATAGATCGCTTCATGGTTGGTCTTCATCCATGCTCCGATCGCTTTCAGGACCGAGATGCTCTCCGGCGGCACGCGGCCATCCCCTTTCGGCCCGATGTTGAGCAAGTAGTTGCCGCCTTTGCTGGCGATGTCGATCAGGTTGCGGATCAGGTCTTCGGCTGATTTCCACGCATGGTCGTGTTCGCTATAACCCCAGGTGGTATTCAACGTCATGCACGTTTCCCAATCCACGCCGGGCATGCCGGTGCCCGGGATGTGTTGCTCGGGGGTGACGAAGTCGCCGTACTTCGGATCGAGCTGGCCCGTGAACCCGTCTGTCCCCATGCTTTTCCAGCCCGCCTCCGGGCTGCGGAAAAGGCGGTTGTTCATGATGATCGCGGGCTGCTTGGCGCGGACCATGTTCATCAGATCCGTCGCCCGCCACGCCTCGTCGCCTTGGAAGTCCTGGGCACTGTAGTCCCACCACAGGATGTCCACGGGGCCGTAGTTCGAGACCAGTTCGGAAACCTCGGCGTGTAGATAGTCCACGTATTTCGAGTGGGTGCGCGTGCCGTTCGGATACGGCTGGCCTTTGAGAGGATGCGGGAGCTGCTTGGACCGCTCATACTCATACTGGTCGTGATGCCAGTCGATGACGGAGTGGTAGAACCCGATGCGCAAGCCTTCGGCGCGGGCGGCGTCAACGATCTCCTTGACCAGGTCGCGGTGCAGAACGGAGTCTGCGTCGAAGTCGCTGACGCTCGAGTTGTGCAGGGCGAACCCGTCATGGTGTTTCGTGGTGAAAACGATATAGCGGCACCCCGCCTCTTTCGCGAGGGAGGCCCACTCCTTAGCGAAACCAGGGACGGGTTTGAACAGGGGAATCGCCCGCTTCGCATAGGTGTCTGTATCGGCTTTTACGCGCTGTTCGATCCACTCCATGCCGCCGTTCGTGGCGACCGGCTTGTTGTCCCAAGTCCCGGCAAGCCCGGAGTAGAGACCCCAGTGGACGAACATCCCGAAGCGGGCTTCGCGCCACCATTTCATCCGCGCGTCCCGTTCTTGAACGCGCTCGACTCGGGCCTCCGTAAAGAATAAGGGCACGGCCCACTTCCCGATGGTGACGGTTTCACCCTCAGCGCATGTTTTCTGGTAAAGCGTGCAGGTGTTGCCGGGGTTTCGGATGTCGAAGAGACGGACTTCCGGAAGGGCGACTTTCTTGAAGCCTTGGTCGAGAAGCGATTGGGTGACGCTGTCGCGGTTGCGGTCCGGCTCTGGAGTGAGCACGTACACGACGCCGCCCCGCTTGCAGGCGACTGTCTTTTTTCCCTCCAGACCGATTCGCACAAAGGTCGTCCCTTTAAGCTCGTCGGGGCGTTCAGCGACGACGTAGGCGCGGTCGGTGAAGAGCAGGGCGCCCTTTTCGTAGGCGGCTGACTCGTAGCCGTCGCAGTTCCAAGAGCCGGCCGGCGCCTTCTCCAAGGCGAAGCCATCGGCGTTATCCTTAACCGGGTTGGGCGAACTGTCGGGCTTGTGCTCCCTGCCACCCGAACCTTGGCTGATAAGTTGACGCAAACGCACAGCGGCGGACACGGGCTTGCCCGCCAGCACGTCTTCTTCGCGGAAGGTTGCGAAGAGGATGTTCCTCGTGCTGGTGCGGTCGAAGTCATACGTGACGTAGATCGTGCCGTCGGCGGTCTGTTGGCCATCGGGATAGGAGACTCCGCTGCGCTCATCCAGCATGAGCCCTCCCCCCCACGTCTTGCCGTCGTCTTTGGAGATAAACGCCGTCAGGTGGGAACGACCGATCTTCTCGGCGACCGGGCCATGCTTCACGAGCAGCAGGTTGCTGGAGAGCAGGCGGGTGATGAAGAAGCGTGCGGAGGTGTGCTGGATTGACGAGGGCTCAAGAGCCGACCAGGTTTTGCCTCGGTCCGTTGAAGTCGCCTCGCGGATGCCGGACTTGGCGCGCGAGAGGCACCAGAGGGAGCCGTTTTTGCGCTCTACGAACATGTGTTCGTCGTAGCACCGGTCCTTCTGCGGCATCGTGGCACCTCCTCGCACGGCCCACGTTTTTCCGCCGTCTGCGGAGATCACCATCTTGGAACTCTGGTCAGAGAACCAGGTGGAGAGCGGCAGCGCCCACTCGCCTGTTGAGAGCACAACGGGCTTGCACATCATGACACCTTGGGCGACACAAAGGGGTGGGTGCCAAGGCGAGGAATCCGAGGCCGGATCGTCCAGCACGATCATCCACAGCGCGTCAGTCGCCACGTTATTGTAAGGCATTGTCCGGTCGGTCCAGAACCAGCGCAGTTTGCCGTCCGGTGCGATCCACAGCTCCGGGTCGAAGGTGCGACGAGGTCCTTCCGCGTCGGGGTCAACCGTCAGCAGCTCTTTCCACGTCTTGCCGTTGTCGCCGCTGGTGCTGAGCACCACGTAGTTGTTCTGGTCTTCTCCGGGGGTGGGACCCGCGTACCAGGTGGCCCAAATACGTCCATTGGGCGCGACCGCAAGGCTGGATATGCCGGTGAAGGCGCGGTTGGTGACCGCATGTTGCGGCAGCGGCGGGGCCGCGTGCTGCGGAGGTGCGAGGAAAGCGGGCTCCTGCGCGAAGGTGAGGAGCGAAACGGTGGCTGCAGATAGAATCAAGCGAGAGCAGGAGCGCATATGAGAATTCCTTTTTGGTTAGTTTTTAAAGTGGCCGCCCGACTACTTGGTGCCCTCGAACCACTCATGGCCGATCACGCGGCCGAGGAGGTAGAACTTGTGATCCGGGAACCAGAGGATACCTTGGCCGTCGGATACCGTGTAACTCGTGTAGAACGAGTTGCCGTTCTCCCGCTCCGCGAAGAGCTTCGGCGGGGCGAACTCGATCGGCTGTTCGGCGTTCGGGTTGAAATGGCCCGCGATCAGGTAGAGCGGCCCGCGCTTCTGGTACTCTTTTCCACCGGTGAAGTCAAAGGTGTTGTGGACGAGCACAAAGTAGAAGCCGCTCGCGGCCTCGCAGCCTTTCCAGTCGTAGATCGGACACGGCGAGCGCGGATGAAGGTAGGGAGTTCCACCGTCGCGGTCGAGCAGGGGCTTGGGCTGCGTCCAGGTCACGCCATCGTCGCGGCTCTGCGTCCAGAAGGGGTACCCCGCACAGGTGCGCATCACGCCGAAGAGCCGCCCGTCCGGCAGCTTGACGAGGCCGACCTCCTCGGCGGCGGAACCGAACTTTTCATGGGTGACGCGCAGGACGTGCTCGTCACCGGAAAACCAACTCAGTTGGATGTCCTCAACCTTGGGGTCGGTGTCGATGTTGTCGAATTGGAGAAATTCAAGGGTACAGACGCCTTTCACACCCTCTGCGGTCTTGCTGTGGCGGGAGACTCCCACGAGGTAGCGGCCGTCCTTGCCCAGCCGCAGCGGGCGCTGCCAGTTGCACCAGCTCGGCGGGACAAGCGGGTCGGGGTCGTCGAGGATGCTGCGCTTCATCGGCACCATCTTGGGGGCGGACCAGGTGTCTCCCTTGTCGTCCGAGAATGCGCCGAACATCTGGCCGCAATGCGGCCCTTTGCTGGTGGTCTGCTGGTTCCAGAGGCAATAGATGCGCCCCGATTTGCTGAACATCGGCTGCTGCCAGCTCGCCAACAGGGCCGGGGTCTTCTTGTTGGGCGAGCCGGCGAGGATGACGGGCTCGCTCCAGGTC
>JBBRJN010000144.1:0-7584 GCA_038219365.1 Kiritimatiellia bacterium
TACTGCCTGATGCAGTTCGTCTACACGTTCGCGCTCAAGCGTATCCCTTACGTGGATGTGTTCGTGATTGCGACCGGCTTCGTGCTGCGTGCGATCGCCGGCGCGACGGTGCTCGCCGTGCGCATCTCGCCGTGGCTGTTGCTGTGCACCTTTTTGTTGGCGCTGTTTCTGGCGCTGTGTAAACGTCGGCACGAGAAGATTCTGCTGGAGGACGCGGGCGAGCAGCACCGCGAGGCGCTGGCCGGATATGACCGCTATGTGCTCGACATGCAGATCGCCATCACCTCGTGTGCCACGCTGGTTTGCTATGCGATTTATACGTTGTCGGAGGAGACGATCCGGCGCTTCGGCACAAACCGGCTGGGCCTGACGATCCCGTTTGTCGTGTTCGGCATTTTTCGTTATTTGGAACTGGTCTATCGGCATGACGGGGGCGGACGCCCTGAAAAAGTGCTGCTGACCGATAAGATCCTGATCGCCACGGTGGGCTGTTTTTTGCTGACGGCTTTGGTTGTTTTTCTGACGGTCTAATAGAGCTGTAAAATTTTTGAAATTCGCACTTGTCAGAACGGCAAGGAGTCTGATATCCTTCGTCTACTTTTTTGCGGGGAGGTGGCGCAATTGGTTAGCGCTCCGGACTGTCGATCCGGTGGTCGCGGGTTCGAATCCCGTCCTCCCCGCCATTCGATTTTCTTTAAAACCGTTAATTCGTTAAGGATTAACGGTTTTTTGTGCCTGTGAGGTATGGCAAATCAAAAACGTCCTTACGAAATTCTTCACAAGCACTTAATTATAGTTTCAACGATTCGCTCCTAGTACATTGTACAAATAGTTATTTTGCTTAATAGAGAAATGAGTTACGCTTCCTCAATGTTGTATAAACATCAAAGGTGGGAGCAGGCCATGGGTAGGCACGCCAGTTACAAAATCACGTTGACGCGGGAAGAGCGGGACAAGCTGGTCGAGCTCAAGATCGTCCCGTCCGTCTCAGCCATGACGGTTTGCAACGCCCATTAAGACGCTCATTAGGGCTCACGTTCGGGTTCCGGCCTCGGCCATCCGTGCAGGCAAAGCGTCACCCAAACGCGTGCCCGGTGCAGGCCACCGCCTCTCACAGGAGCGTGAACTGGTCTTTGCCGACGCCGCACTGGGGACACACCCAGTCATCAAGGATCTCCTCGAACGGCGTGCCGGGTTCGACACCGTGAAACGGGTCCCCGGACTCCTGCTTGTAAACCCAACCGCAGACAACGCACATGTGCTTGGCCATAAGTGACGCTCCTCCCTGCCGGAATCCGGATCACGTGTCGGGCACGCAACCGGACTCCGGGCGCAACGCTTTCATTATGTCGGAATTATAGCCGTTTTCCCATGCCTTTGGCACTGGGAAACGCGGGTTTGCTGCGGCGGATAAGCCGGCGGATAAGCCGGAACCGGCGGTCTTGGGATAACCGGAACTGGAACTGGAATTGGAACCGGTAAGCATTCCGGCGTAATTAGACCCTATTCGAAAAGGTTTTGTGACGCTAAAAATAAAGGGTAAAGGGCTGTCCTTCCTGATTAAAACAGCGAGGCGCTTGCAAAACTGTGGCGGCTCACGGGGACGCTCGTGCGCCACTGGGACGTTTCCCCGAAACGTCCGCAGGTCATTGCTGCTACGCATTTGAGGAGGCTGGGACCGGCGGACGGCTCGAGTATCCGTCCCTTGCTACCGGACGCGGCCACACACGCCGGGAATAGGGACGCTACTCGGACGTTAAGTAGCAGAGCATATACCTGCCTCATAAAGTTCTTTGTTTTCACCTTTTTATCCTCGTCAGAGTGCGCCGGGTGTACAGGTTGACCGAGTACGCGGCAAGCAGCGACACCATGTCGAGATGCAGCCAGTACCGGGCCGGGAACCAATAGCCACCGATTGGGTGTCCGAATGGGGGCACGGGATTCAAGCCGCCCGAGACCGCGTCGCACAGCAGGTGTAAGAACACGGCGAGAATGCACATGTACAAGACCGGCCTATGGTGCCGGTTGAGAACGTTGGCGAGGATAGTGACCAGCAGAGTGAAGGCCGCAAAAAACCACAAAGTGTGGCTCCAGCTCGTGTAGCGTGCGTTCAGGCTCAGGTGCGGGGTCAGCAGATCCGGAAGGATTCCGCAGAAACCGATGCCTGCCATCTGCCAACGGCTGAACAATGGCTTGCCCAACCTCTTGACAGAGCCGAGATCAAACAGGCCCGCGACGATGACGGGCACCGCGAAATGTGTGACCACGGTCATTGTGACCTTGCGGATCGAGCCTCATCGATGGTTTAAGGAGAAAGCCGCGTCACTCGTCGGCTTCGAGCCGCACTGGGAGCGAGCGCTTGATCTTATAGGCCTTCACGGCCGGGTCGTTGTCCGGGACCAGACAGTGGCCCTGCCCCGCGGGCTCAGCGGCGAACACGTCGGAGCGCACCGGCGTCAGCACGCCCGCGTACGGCACGTTCACAGCCTTGTGCGTCAGCTTCCCGCCTTGCGTATAATCGTAGTAGAGGTTGAACTTGCCCTTGAAGAGCCCCGTTCCCGACGTGAACGTCAGCGTCGCCAGCGAGCTGTTTACACCCGAGTAGTCGTACGCGCCCTCGGTCAGCGTCGGCTTCATGCCCTTGACCATCGTTAGCTTGCCTCCAGCGACCGCGACCCCTTCGGGCAGCGCGGCAGCCGCGGCGTCCGCAAAGCCGGTGCCGGTGTAGAAGGGCACGCCCCCCGCGTCCGCAGTGAAGAGGTAGGCCGACGCCAGCGCCGCGCCCGAGCCGTAATAGCCGCCGTCCACGTCCAGGAGCACGCCGAACCCGTCCGCGCCCACGCCCGGCTTCTCCCAACGCACGTACCAGCCCAGGTCGCGATCCGTCACGAGCGCACGGCCCGAGGGGTCGATCCACAGTAGGCCGCCGACCCATCCCGTCTTGCCGTAGAGCGGCAGGAAGAAGGGGACGCACGCCTCCGGACCTTCGCTGTTGAACAGGATCAGCCGACTCGCTTGCGACACCTTGGTGCCGTCGGCCAGCACGCCCGCGATCTTGGCACTTCCGCCGCCACCGATCGTGACCGCCAGATACCCGCTGCCCTGCGGCGCGGCCTCTGCTGAGCCCAGCGAGAGCGCCGCCGACACCGGCAGCGCGGCCGTGTAGTAGCCCTTTAAACCGGCCAGCAGCGCCTGCGCCGCCGCGTCCGCCTTTTCCGCGAAGCGATTGCGTGCGCCGTCCAGCGTCAGCGTCTCGTTACCCAGCGTCCCGCTTGCAAGCGTACCCCAGACGCGGTTCTGCCGCACATGGAGGTCGAGCGACCCGCCGCCCTTGGCCGTCAGCGTGACGCGGCAGGTTCCATCCGCCTCCGTCGTTGACCACGCGGTCGCGCTGAAGTTCAGAGCCGCCTTCTGCAGCACCGCCTTGGCCGTGAGTTTGCCGGCCAGACCGGTGATCTTCAGCGTCAGCGTCCCGCGCACTGCGGTGGCAGCCCCGTCGCCGAAAGCGCCCGTGCCGTAGAAGTACCCGTCGAACGAGCCGAGGGTGGCAAAGGCCACGTCGCCCAGTGGCGAGGAGACGTACGGCGCAGGTGCGGGCGGAGGTGCCGGCGGAAGGGGCAGGCTCCACAGTGCGGTCGGACGTTCATTCCACTCGCTTGGCACGCCCGGCCAGCCCATCGCCCCCGCCAGATGATAGATGATCACCTGATAAGCGCCATAGAATAGCCCGTAATCAGAGATTGGTACATTACCTTTGAAATAGACTCCCGTTAAATGGAGGCAATCTTCAAACGCAAAGTTCCCGATGCTGGTGACGCTAGCGGGGATCATCACGCTGGTCAGGCCGCTGCAACCGGCGAACGCGACGTACTCGATGCCAGTGACGCCAGCGGGCACCTCATAGTTGCCAGCCTTACCCGCGGGGAAAAGGATGAGCGTGGTCTGATTCTTGTTGAACAAGACCCCGGCCATGCTGCTATAGGATGGGTTGGCGGAATCCACGGTGATCGCTGTCAGGCTGCTGCAATAGGCAAACCCCGCACTCCCGATATTGGTGACACTGCCGGGGATCGTCACGCCGGTCAAGCCGCTGCAACCGTAGAACGCCCACGCACCGATGTTCGTGACGCCGACGGGGATCGTCACGTCGGTCAGGCCGCTACAGCCATAGAACGCATTGTTATGAATGCCGATGACGCTGCCGGGGATCGTCACGCCGGTCAGGCCGATGCAGCCGAAGAACGCCGACTCCTCGATATGCGTGACGCCGACAGGGATCGTCACGCCAGTCAGGCCGCGGCAGTCCCAGAACGCGGAGCCCCAGATAACGATGACACCGGAGGGAATCACGTAGCTTCCGGCTCTGCCTGTCGGATAAATCATGAGCCAGGTCCGGCTCTTATTGAACAGTACTCCGTTCACAACACTGTAGTTTGGGTTAGAGGCATTCACCGTAAACGTTGCCAGGTGGCTGCAGCCCTCGAACATCCAACCCGAAAAGCCGGTGAGACCGTCTGGGAACGTCATGCCGGTCAGACCGCTGCAACCTCGGAATGCATAGCTCTCGAGTTGTGTGACACTGGCGGGGATCACGTAACTTCCGGCTTTAACCGCAGGAAAAAGAACGAGCGTGGTTTTGCTCTTGTTGAACAAGACCCCGGCCATGCTGCTATAGGATGGGTTGGCGGAATCCACGGTGATCGCTGTCAGGCTGCTGCAATAGGCAAACCCTGCACTCCCGATATTGGTGACACTGCTGGGGATCGTCACGCCGGTCAAGCCGCTGCAACCGTAGAACGCGTAGCCTTCGATACTGATGACACCGGAGGGGATCGTTAGCACGCCGGCCAGACCGCTGCAACCGTTGAACGCTTGATTCCCAATGCTGGTGACGCCGACGGGGATCGTCACGCCGATCAGACCGCTGCAGCCGTAAAACGCATAGTTTCCGATGCTGGTGACTCCAACGGGGATCGTCACGCCAGTCAGGCCGCTGCAGCCGAAGAACGCGTAGCCGCCGATGCTGGTGACTGGGCAATCCCCCAGCATGTTTGTGATGGCCAACGCGCCGGTATAGGCTGAATTGAAATCGGTGATGGTGGCCTTACCGCCGGAGAGGGTGTAGGTATAGTCCCCAGACTGCAACGCCAGCGTGGATACCGTGGTCGACAACAGGACGAGTGCCGACAGACACCACGTCCTGACGTTTCCGGACGTCGAACTCGCACGACCCATTTTACCTGTCATTCGCATGTCCCAAGAGGTGTTCATAATTTCCCTTTCCCCAGACATAACAGCGTAAACCGGAACGGATCGCACACCACCGCAGCGTTGCCATAATCATATTCCAGCCCACTCCTTATTGCAACTATGATGAAAATGGTTAAGAGAGTCAATCCGAACATACGAAAAACGCACCTGGAATCGCTCACCGCTGTGCCTGCGGTATTGACCTAAGAGGCCCACACACCCCGCATACCACCCCACACTTTCAAAAAACCCAAAAGGAGAACACCATGAGAGACGCGATCACCAACTACGTCCGGGCCGGCTACCCCGGCCTTTACCTGATCTCGCACGAGGAGGCCCGTGCCGAGTCCGAACTCAAAGCCGCCGCCCAGTCCACCAACCACAGTCTCGTGGCGTGGTCGGCCACAACCGGGCTCGTCGACACAGGCGACGGCCGCAGCCTGGGGGCCGAGGATTCGTCCCTACCGGACGCGGCCGCACACGCCACGAAATCGGCCCTCCGACGTATGCAAGGCGCGCTACCGGGATACCACTGGTGGGGACGGATCCCCGAGCCGTCCGTGGCGCAGATACACCTCGACAGCCTGTGTCACACCTTTCCTTGGCGTCTGCCATGAACGGGGATTGAACGTGGGGGTAGGAGGGTGCTAGACTGTCGTCATGAAAACGAATCTACAGGTGGGCGTGTTGCTTGTATCGGTGACGTTGTGGTGTTCTGCGGCATGGGCCGTGGCTGTCGAAGGCCGTGTTTATCTTGATTCAAACCGGAACAATCGGATTGATGCCGGCGAGCCCGGCATGGCAAACGTGCTGGTCAGCGATGGTCTTCTCGTGGTGGCTTCGGATACCTTGGGCAACTACCGGCTGGAAAACACAAACAAGTCGGCGCTGGTTTGGGTCAGTTTGCCGCGTGGTCACACCGCATCAGGAACCTTCTGGCGTACCACCGAGGGGCGGGGGCGAGAGGACTTCGGCCTTGTTCCGCAAGCTCAGACGAGTGACTTTACGTTCATCCAGATCACCGATGCGCACATCGGGCGCGATGATCTGATGAAACAATTTGCCGAGCACCTCAATCAACTGCCCGTTCCTTTCGCTTTTGTTGTGAACACAGGGGATTTGGTGGGTGGCGTGGACGTGGTGATGCCCGATAAGGCGCAGGCGCAGTACGACCGATACCTCCGGGCTGCGGCCGCCTTCAAACAGCCGCTCTTCAACTTGCCTGGTAATCACGAGCATGTGGCTTTCAATGTTGCTGATGCGGATACGACGAACCCCTTGTACGGGAAAGGCCTCTACCGGAGGGTGTTCGGGCCAACCTACTATTCATGGGATTGGGCGGGTCTTCACTTCGTGGCGCTGGATGGGACGACCTTGCCGTATCAGGAGAAACTGGGCAGGGAACAAGTGGCATGGCTTGCCGCTGATTTGGGTTTTCAGCCCGCTGGCAAACCGCTCATCCTTTTTTGTCACCAGTCGCTTCCGGATTTGAGAGATTCCAAAGAACTGGCCGAAGTCCTGCGCGGGCGCAACGTTTTGGGGGCGTTCTGCGGGCATCTGCACCGGACCTTCACAACGCAGCTTGCGGGTTTTCCTGTGTATATCACCGGTGCGTTGAGTGGCGCCTGGTGGAGTGGTCCCTGTATTGACGGCACGCCCCAAGGCTTCCGCCTGGTGCGGATCAAGGACGGCCTTTTGAAGACGGCTTATACGAACCGCGAGGGCAACAGCCCGGTTTCAATCGTTTCGCCTCTGGCCAGTGCGGTCCAGTCGGGAGTGATCGATGTTGAGGTTGTGATCGCGGATTTCGGCCAACCGGTCGCGGCGTCGGCGTCGTTTGTCGGTACGCCCGTTGTGCTGGCACAGGTCTCGCGCGAGGAACTGTGGTCGTACTGGAAAGGGACCGTGGATACCCGGCTGGCCTTCGACGGGGATCGAGTCCTGAAGGTCACCGCAAGTCGGGGCGATGAGACAAGCGCGTTCGAAATCCGTTACCTGATCGCCAATGGCCGCACGGAGACGTATGTCGCTGACACGTCGGCGTTGCTTAAGCTTCAAGTGCGGGGGATCGACGCGGCGGACACGGTTCTGTTCAATGGTGAGCCGCTGGGTGTGATTCCGGCAGATACGCCCAAGGAAACCACCTTGACGTTCGCGGTCAGTAACGAAAGGTTGGTCAAGTTTAACCGGGTAACCCTCCGGGCGTCCGCGCAAGGAGCAGGCAAGGACCGGTTCAGTGCGGGTCCGGTTTGGCTGGAGTACAAAGGCAAGAAAATACACGACTTGCGTTATGCCTCGTTTGAGCGGCACCTGATTGTCGGCGACGATCCGCAG
>JBBRJN010000145.1:0-7541 GCA_038219365.1 Kiritimatiellia bacterium
GGCTGCATGTGGAACCCGCAACCGCATAAGCTGCATTGCCCGGCGGACGGCTCGGGGAGCCGTCCCTACCGGACGCGGCGTGACGGCTCGCCTTTCTTGCGCTACACCCTGCAGATGCTCCTGCATTGCCTGCGCAGATTCCCTTTCCTGTTAATCCTAGCTAAAAACAACCGTTTCCGTCGCTCTTCCCTTTCTGACTCCTGCGCAAACAACTTGTTTTTTAGTGTGGTTGTTGGTTTGTAAGGCACTAACTCTTCCTTGCTGCGATTGACGGTTTCAGCCCGTTTTTGCTATGGTGCAGCTAACGCTTAAATGAAAGGCTTCTGTTATGAAGGAAATCAGCCGCCGTGATTCGTTTCGACTGCTTGGCGCCATCGCCGCGACCGCCGCATGTGCTCCTGCCATCACGTTTGGACAGGCCGAAGCGCTCAAGCTGAAAGGCCGCATCCGGCAATGTTGTACCCGGGGCACATTCGGGAAGATGCCCACGGATGAGTTTTGCCGTACGATTAAGGCGCTCGGCATTGTCGGGGTCGATCTCGTTGGGCGCGGCGACTGGCCGATCCTCAAAGAGCACGGGCTCGTTGCCTCGATGGTCTCGGGCGCGGGCGGCATCAAAGACGGTCTGAACAACAAGGCCAAGCAAGCGGAGTTTGTGCAGCAGTTCCGTGACAACATCGCCGAAGCGGCGAAGTTCGGCTGGAAGAACGTCATCACGTTGGCTGGCGACCGCAAGGGAATCAGTGACGAGGATGGCATGGCCAACTGTGTTGTTGTTCTCAAGGAGGCGGTGAAGATCGCTGCCGATCACGACATCACCATCTGCATGGAACTGCTCAACAGCAAGGTCAACCATCCCGGCTACATGTGTGACAAGACGGCTTGGGGCGTCGAACTGTGTAAACGCGTCGAGTCGCCCCGTTTAAAGCTCCTTTACGATATCTATCACATGCAGATCATGGAGGGAGACATTATCCGGACGATCACCGACAACATCGCGCACATCGGCCATTTCCACACCGCCGGAAACCCCGGGCGCAAGGATCTCGACGAGGACCAGGAACTGTTCTACCCCGCCATCATGCGCACCATCGCGAAGCTGACGGAGGAGGGCAAGTTCACAGGCTACGTCGCCCACGAGTTTAGCCCAAAGAACGGTGTTGAATCCCTGCGCAAAGCGGTCCTGCTCTGCGACGTCTGACCGTTCTAGGAAGTGTCTGGAGATCCGCTGCGAGAGCGCCGATAAAGCGGGGATCGTTCACGCCAAACTCGTGAGCGATTTTCATGCGTTGGGCGGCGTAAAAGACGAGTCGTTTCCGGTCGGCGGAATTGCGGTGCCGGTCATCGCGGTTCCCGCGCAAGGGATAGTTTCGGCGTTTCGAAACGGGAAGGTTGTGTACTGCGTCTCCAGTGCCACTCAAGCCGGGTGGCTAAGCGGAATGACCGAGCTGAAACGCAATCTCACCGACGGGGAACTCGCGCCGCAGAGTCACGTGCCGATGTTCCTGAACGCGTGGGATCAGCACGGCTTCCGTTTCTACTACCGCCCTTGGGAGACGCCTGGCAAGGATGTCAAGTGGAAGGACTATCCGGTGCTGGAACTCGCTCTGTGGGTGTACTGAATTATCGGGTTAGGCGTTTCGCGTGATTTTTTCTTATGTTATACTTCACACCATGTCGCTTGAGTTGACTTTTTTAGGTACAGGGACCTCGGTGGGCGTGCCGATGATCGGCTGCCACTGTCCTGTTTGTTCCTCAAAAGAACCCCGCAATACACGACGCCGGACCAGTGTGTATGTGCGCACGGAGCAGACTGCGTTTGTGATTGATACACCCCCTGATTTTCGCCAACAGATGTTGGATGCGGGCATCGAGCGGGTTGATGCGGTGGTTTTCACGCATGCGCATGCCGACCACATTTTCGGGTTTGATGACATCCGGCGTTTCAACACGCTTCAGAACCGTGTGCTCCCCGCCTATGCGGACGCGGAGACCATGGAGGATATCCGACGGGTGTTTCACTATGTGGGGAACAAGCCTGAGCAGAAGGGGCTGTATCGGCCACTGGTGGACTTCGTTGTCATCGGCGGCCCGTTCAGGGTGGGCGATGTGTTGCTGACGCCGCTCGACGTGGAACATGGGCATAAGATGACCGGGTTTCTGATCGAGCAGGGTGGATTTAGGATCGGGTACGTGCCTGATTGTCATGCGATGCCTTCGGCGACGGTGGACGCTTTGCGCGGCGTGGACGTCATGATTCTCGATGCGCTGCGCTACAGGCCGCATCCATCGCACATCAGCGTGGATGAAAGCCTCGCGCTTTTGGCGAAGATTCACGCGAAAGAGTCGTATATGATTCATCTGTGTCACGATGTGGATCATGCGGAACTTGAGGCGAGGCTGCCGCCGGGCGTGCATGTGAGTTATGACGGACAGGTCCTGCGGTTGACATGACACCGGGGCTTTTTTTTGTTATCATATTGGTTTACTGGACCTCAACGGATAGGAAGACACGATGATTTTCGGGGCAAGGAAAAGTTTGGTTGCGCTCGGGGGTGCCGTGCTGTTTGCATGCGCGGCCGCGGCACAGCAGGTGGATGTGAAACTGACGTTGGCCTACAACGTGTTTGTGGTGGGTGAGCCGTTGCTGGTGCAGCTTGAGGCGCTCAATGCGACGCGCGATCTGATCGACGTCGGAGGTAAGAACTCAAAAGACGTGCTGGTTGTCGAGATCACAAAAGGTGGGCAGTACAACGACATTGTGCCCTTCAATGCGGAGCCGGTCGTTGGCGCGTTTCAACTGAAGCCGGGCCAGGTATTTCAGCAGAAGGTTGAGCTGGACAAGTGGTTTTCCGTTGTCGAGGAAGGTAAATACATGGTCCGGCTGGTGCTCGTACATGACGGCATGCGGTATGAGTCGGTGAAAAAAAGCTTCGATGTGGTGCCGGGGCTTCCCGTCAAAGACGCCTTGCAGATGTTCGTGAAGCGCGAGAAACTGAAGCGGATGTTCAAGCTGGTCTATTGGCATCGTAATCAGGTGGACCGGCTTTTTTTGCGGATCGATGATGAGCCGAGCGGCAAGGTGTGGGACACGATGGATCTGGGGCCTTTGTTGCGACAGGTGGAGCCAAAGATCGACATTTCACCCGAAGGCGAGGTGACGGTGGTGCACCGCTCCACGCAAGACGCTTTTACGCGTACGGTCTTGTGGTCTTTGCCGGATGCCGTGGAGGTGGTCGAGCGGAATTCACTGGTCGACCCTGAAATATCGGCCTCGCAGCGTGTCAAAGCGCTCTATGGCGAGATGGCGGACGACGGGGCCGGGGCGGACAAGAAAAAAGCGTGGTGGAAGTTCTGGTGAGGGTGGTGGGCAGACTTGTGACGGGGGGGAGATATGCAGCGTATTTTTTTGAAAGCGGTCGACGTCCTTGCGGTGGGCTTCCTTGTGGCGTTAGTTGGTGGATGTACGACTTCGCATCCTGCTAAGCAGGTCCGCACAGTGGCCCCGTCAGCGGCGGTGACAGCGGTATCCGGGGCTGCGAAGGACGAGGCTGAGTTTGATGAAATCGCGGTGCTGACCGAGGCGATGCTGTTGGTGAGGCGGTACTACGTCGAGGAAAAGCCGTTCAAGGACGTGGTGTATGGCGCGATCAATGGCATGTTGACTGAACTCGACCCCAACAGTTCGTTCTTGCCGCCGCAGCCCTTGGCCAGTCTCGAAGAGGAGACGCGTGGAAGTTTTTGCGGAATCGGGGTGAGCGTGGGTGTGCAGAGCGGAGGGGTGAAGGTCATCGCGCCGATCGAAGATTCTCCCGCCTTTAAGGCTGGCCTCCACGCGGGCGATACGATTACAGCGGTGGATGGCAAGAAGCTTAATGGCGCATCGGTGGACGAGGCGGTCAAGGCCATGCGCGGGGACAAAGGCACAGCGGTGAAGGTGACGGTCGAGCGGGCGAATGGCGAGAAAGTGGACGTGGCCTTGGTGCGCGACGACATCAAGGTCACAAGTGTGAAGGGCGTTCGCTCATTGGGTGATGGCATCGGGTATCTGCGCATCACGCAGTTCAATGAGCCGGTGGTGGAGGATTTCGCGCGGGCGCTGGCAGGGCTGGAAAAAGAGAAGATCACGGAACTGATCATTGACCTGCGTGACAATCCTGGTGGCCTGTTGGAATCGGCGGTGGGTGTGGCCGAGCAGGTGTTGCCCAAGGGCAAAGAGATTGTGACGGTGCGCGGACGCGACGGGGTGAAAGCGCAACAGCGCTTCGATGCCGGGGCCTGTGAGCGGCGCTTTACTGACCTGCCGATCGCGGTTCTGGTGAACGGGGGCAGCGCGAGCGCCTCCGAGATTGTGGCCGGCGCGCTAAAGGCGAACCGGCGTGCGGTGCTCGTGGGCGAAAAGACATACGGCAAGGCATCGGTGCAGAATGTGATCAAAATGGCTTTGCGCCCGGACTGCGCGGTGCGCCTGACGACCGGCTATTACTATACGCCAGACGGTAAAATGATACACGGCACGGGAATCATTCCGGACGTGGAGGTCGCTGTTACGAAGGCCGAATGGCGCCAGGCTCAGATGCGGCGGCTGTACGATGAGATGCCTTGTGCCGCGACGGGTGACCTGCAGAAGATGGTTCCTGGTGCAAAAGACGAGCAATTGGAGCGTGCGAAAGAGGTGCTCAAGGGAGCCCGCATTTTGCACAATAGATGAAGCGTGGAAGGCAGTCGGATGATTGTTTTAGGGATTGAGACCTCTTGTGACGAATCGGCTGCGGCAGTTGTCGAGAACGGCCGCCATGTGTTGTCGAGCGTGGTGTTCAGCCAGGTGCCGCTGCACCAACCCTACGGCGGGGTGGTGCCCGAAATCGCGTCACGCAGCCATGTTGAGAAGATCGCGGGCGTGATCCGCGAGGCCCTGTGCGGAGCCTTCGGGACACCAGGCTCGACCGAGGTGCGTCCTGAGTGGTGGGGGCGGATTGACGCGGTGGCGGTCACCTACGGACCGGGTCTGGCGAGTTCGCTGATCGTTGGCCTTTCGGCCGCCAAAGGGCTGGCGCTGAGTCTTGGAAAGCCGCTGATCGGCATCAACCATATTGAAGCGCACATCCATTCGGTGTTTTTAAGTCCGGGGGCTCCTGCCCGGTGCGAGGTGGGCCCGCTGTTGGCCTTGGTCGTGTCGGGCGGGCATTCGTGTTGGATTGACCTTTCTGAGAGCGGGCGTTATCAGATTATTGGGCAGACGTTGGACGATGCGGCGGGCGAGGCCTTTGACAAAGCGGCCAAGCTGCTGGGACTGGGTTATCCGGGCGGACCTGCGATTGACCGCATGGCCCGGCAGGCGGCACGCTGCGATGCGGTGACGTTTCCGAAAGGGCGGCCCAAGCCAGGCAATCCGGCTTTGGGGAATTTAAGCGCGGAGTTGTGCGTGAGCTTCAGCGGATTAAAAACGGCGCTGATGTATTATCTTCGCGCTCATCCGCCCCAGAATGAGGCGCAGGTGGCCGAGATCGCGGCGGCGTATCAGGAGGCGATTGTCGAGGCGTTGGCGGAGCGGTGTGAGCGGGCTTTAGCGGCGGGGCGGTATCATGCGCTGGCCGTGGGAGGCGGTGTCTCGCTGAACCGACGGTTGCGCGAGCGGCTGGAGCTGGTTGCGGCACGGGCGGGGGTCCGCCTGTTGTTGGCCGAACCGCGGTTTTGCGGAGACAACGCCGCGATGATTGCGGGGTTGGCTGGCGCGGGCGGCGGGGTCTGCGGAGAGGGAGCGATGCGGTTGGATGTGGTTCCGGCGCTGGAGGCGGGTGCGTTATGACGAGGCGATTGTTTTTGGTGGCGGCAGGTCTGCTTGTTTACGCGACGTGCGTGTTTGGCTCGTCGAACACGGTGGTTGTCGCCAGCTGGAACGTGGAGAATTTGTTTGATACGGAGGATGATCCGACGAACGAGGGGGATGACGGGTACACGCCGCACGGATGGAGCCGTTGGACCCCGGCACGTTACGCGCTCAAGCTGGAGCATCTCGCGGATATTATTTTTGCGATGCGGCCGGACGTGTTGTGTTTGATTGAAGTCGAGAACCGGCACGTTTTGGAAGATTTGGTTAAAACGCTGAAGGTGCGTCACCAGTATGACCTTCCGGCGATCATGCACCGGGAGGGACGCGACAAAAGAGGGATCGATGTCGCTTTGCTGGCGGTAAAGGCACCTGTTGCCACGAATTGGTTGAGTACGGTCTCCGGGCAGCGCGATGTTTTGGCCTGCGATTTCGTGTTCGAGGATCGTCCTCTGACCGTGTTGGTCAATCACTGGAAGTCGCAGCTGGGCAAGAAAGAGGAGAGCGATTCGATCCGCAGAAAAGAGGCCCAGACCGTGCGTGCCTATATTGACCGGCGACTGAAGGCTGATCCGGCAGCCGCGCTTTTGGTGGCGGGCGATTTCAATGACCGTCCCGAATCGCCGATCTTGACTGAGGTCGCAGGGTTTGTCATGGACGAGCCTCGCGTACGCAATGATCCGGCGTTTCATTTTCTGTTTAACCTGACCGGGTGGCTGCCGGAGGATGCGCGGGGAACCTACTACTATTCGCCGGCGAAGCAGTGGAACGCCATGGACAGCATAAGTGTCACGTGCGGCCTGCTGGAAGGGGTGTCGAGCGCCTCCCCTTGGCGCGTGAGGCGCGGAATGTACGCGATCGTCAAAAGTCAGGCGCAGTGTTCCGAGTCGGGGGCGCCGTTGCCGTTTCGCCGCGTGCGCAACAAGGAAGTCGGCGATGTGTACTTGACCGGCTATTCGGATCATTTTCCTGTGCGCGTGGAAATAGAGTCGCGCGATGTCGGTGCGGCCCCTGTTGCGGGTGCTTGGGGCTTGCAGAGTCAATGAAAAACCAGTAAACTTTTGTCAAATTATAGGTTGATGTTTGAGACCTATGGGTGGTCACAAGCTTACCTTTATGCCGGGTGGGTGTAGAATGATTACAGGATTTAAAGCGATTCCCAGCGACAAGCGTAAGATCGATTTGTTGTTGTCAACGGGTTTGGGAGTGCTGGCCGCGGTTGTGTATGGGCTGACCTTGTCCAAAGGCGTTTTCCCGGGCGAGTCCGCGCGGTTGATGGCGGTTTACAGCGGTATTGAACCGCTCAATCTTCCGCTGCATCCCATTTGGGGGGCGATTGTCTCGTGGCTCAGCAGTCTGTCCGTTTTTTCACTGCCCCTTCGTCTTAACCTGTTCAGCGCGGTTTGCTCAGTGATTTCAGCGGTTTTGATATACCGGCTGATGAGCTTCCTGACGCATGAGATCATTTACGAGGAGCATTCGGTCGAACATGCGCCGCGCGTGGCGATTTGGGCAGGTGCGGTATCGGCGTTAGCGTTTATGTTCGCGGTGCCGGTGTGGCAGGCCGCCACACGGCTGCAATACCAGAGTTTCGACTTGATGTTGGCATTGATCGCGGCTCAACTTTTAGTGCTTTACGCGTCAACCCAGTGGCTGTCTTTCTTGGTGTTGTTTGCATTGCTGTGCGGGGTGGGGGTCGTCGAATCGGTGA
>JBBRJN010000146.1:0-7536 GCA_038219365.1 Kiritimatiellia bacterium
GTATGAGAATGGCGCCTTGATGTCGATCAGTGCGGGACTGGGATACCCCAATGATGCCGCGGGCAGTAACGATCAAGCCCTGATGATGTATTGCGAGGGTAACGGCAAGAGCGGCATGATCCAGCATGACGACCAAGACCGGGGCGTGCGGCACAGTTATGCCGAGGGCGCGGGGTGCGCCGGTTCCGTGTACAACTACGTGAGCCCTGATTTTTTCCGGATGGTGCTGTGGGAAGGGAAGGGACTGAAGCCGGTCGGGTATGGCGTCGACTCCGTGGTGGCCAATCTTGAAACCATGATCCGCATCGAGCGTGAGGCCGCGTCGCTTGAGCAGCGGCGTGCGGCGATTCGCGAGGTGAATGAGGCCGGCATGCTGGCGACACCGGCGAACAGTTCTATAAACGAGTTGGTGGTGGAGGCTGCGCGCTTGTCGATCGTGGCCGATGGTGAATGGGTCGACATTGTGTATGGCGACCAACCGCATGTTGAAGTAAGAAGGAAGTGAGTATGGCTGAGTATAATCTGACGCCTGTTGTTGTTGCCCCTGTTCAAACGAAGTACCGCACGATCTGCACGGCGATTCCGGTGCCGGAGTCGTTGCCGATATTCGAGGCCTTGCGCCTCGCCGAGCCGCGCTCCATGGCGGGTCAGCCTCCGGTTGTCTGGCACAAGGCCGAAGGGGCCACGGTCTCTGACCGCTGGGGTAACCGTTGGATCGACTGGTCGTCCGGCGTGTTGATCACCAACGCGGGGCATGGGCATCCCGCGATCCGCGAGGCGATCCGCGAGGAGTTGGATCGTCCGTTGCTGGCCACCTACGTGTTTCCTCACGAAGGGCGGGCCACGTTGGTCAGGATGCTGAGCGAACTGTCGCCGGACCCGAAGGCCTATCTCGCCTTCCTGCTCAGCACGGGCAGCGAAGCCACGGAAAACTGCATCAAGCTTTCCAAGACCTATGCCCTTGAGAAGCACGGCCCGGCCAAGAAGTATTTCGTCTCCTTTAACAACGCCTTTCACGGCCGCACGATGGGTGCGCAATTGGCGGGCGGCATGGGCAGGCTCAAGACGTGGATGGGCGCATGTGACCCTTCCTTCGTGCAGGTGCCCTTCCCGGACGGATACAAGACTGAGGATGTCTCGTTTGACCTGTTTCTCAAGACGCTAAAAGAGAAGGGGATCAGCCCGAGCGAAATCGCCGGCGTGATGACCGAGAGCTATCAGGGCGTCGGCCCTGATTTTCTGCCGGTCGAGTATGCCAAGAAACTTGAGTCTTTCTGCCGGGAACACGATATCGTCTTGACGATGGATGAGGTCCAGTCCGGCTTCGGTCGCACAGGCAAGATGTTCTGCTATCAGCATTATGGGATCACGCCGGATCTGATCGCCTGTGGCAAGGGGATATCCTCCTCGCTGGCCCTCGCGGCGGTGATCGGTCGGACAGACATCATGTCCCTTTATCCGCCGGGCTCCATGACCTCCACGCACTCGGCATCGCCGCTGGCCGTGGCCGCGGCCATCGCGAACCTGAAAGTTATCAAAGACGAGGGGCTGGTCGAGCGAGCCGCGCGGATAGGCGAGTGGTTCATACCTGAGCTGCGCCGCATTCAAGGGCTTTATCCGTCGGTGCTGGGGTGCTGTCAAGGCAAGGGCATGGTCGCTGGCATCCAAGCCGTCAAGGCGGGCACCCGAACGCCTGACCCGGCCTTGGCGCTCAAGATCAACCTCGCCTGCCTCTATCGCGGCCTGCTGATGTTTGCACCGGTGGGTATTGGGGGTGAGTGCATCAAGGTCGCCCCGCCGCTTTCGATCGACGAAGAGGCCTTGCGCGAGTCGGTGGCTGTGTTTGAAGAGGCTGTTTGTTCCGTCTTAAAGAAAACGTAAAGAGAATGCGGGAAAAGGGCGTCCGCCGGGTCAATCGTTGCGCAGGCCGATCAGGAAGTCGTGCGCGGTCGTTCCCAGCGTGACCCGGCCCGAGGCGTCGGGCGTGACCGTCCGTGCCTGTCGCGTGTCGAGGTCGAACACCGTGACTTTACGCCAGGCCGAGCGCAGGATGAACGAAGCCTCGGACGGTTGCACGTCGCGCAGGAAACAAGGACGCGGCGGCGCACCGAAATCTTTGATGCCTCCGGCCACGTTGCGCAAGTAGAGCAGGGCTTGATCGTTCTTGGCCGAAAGTAATGTCGCGATTTGCCATCCGCCGGCCGGTTGGGCGACGGTGGCGGGAAGCGTCACGCTGCCGGGCGTTTGCTGATCCAGGTTGATCCGTGTGGCGTACGCTGAAGCCTCGTTTGTGGAAACGGTGTCGAAGTCCACGCCAAGGTCGAGCAGGCGCATGGCCATGGCCGCATCGCGGGGGTCACGCTGGCTCGGAGGCAGCGCAAGCGCGACAGAGGGCCGCTGGCGTTTCAGCAGGGCGAAGTCGAGCCCAAGCGCGTCGAAGGCGGGTCGGATCTTGGCGAATTCCTGCGCTTCGAGATCATGGCCCAGCGTCCAGTAAAGGCAGCCGTTCGAGCCGCAGCAGACCGACATCCAGATCTGGTCACGTGTGCCGCGTGCTGCGGGATACGGTGCGATTTGTTTAACGTTTTTCCCCCAGCGGTTCTGGTTGAGGCCGCCTTCGCCGGTGTAGAAGGGCAGCCCGCTTTGAGCGGCGAACTTGCTGCGCAGGTAGATGATTGCGCCGTGGTCTGCGGGTGTCTGTCCGTCGTTATAGGGGTGGTAGCTAAAGAGGTCGCAGCCGGAGTCGTGCCAGCGCAGCGGCTCGGGCCAGTCGTGGGGGCCGGGGTTGCCGAGGATCAGCGTGTGCGGATCGATGGTGCGGATGAAGGCGGCGGTCGTGCGGCACCACGTCATCGGTGGAAAGACCATCTCATTCTCAAACTCGTAGCAAAGCACTTCTTCACGTGCGGCCAGAACGGGGATCAGTTCACGCAGGTAGTCCTGCTGGCAGGCAAGGGCGTCAGGATCGGTGTAGCGCTGCGCGGCCGTCGCCAACGTTTCTTTTTTGACAAGAAAACGCGCACGGTGTGGAGGCAGGCCTGTGAGTTGCTCCGGTGTGTAGTGCGGCAAGACGATCTTGTCGAGGATCTCGCGCGAGACGTAGGGAGGCTTGCCGTAGTCCTCCATCAGTGCGACGTTGAAGCGGATGTCGTAGGGCCTCGCCAGGTCGAAGAGGTGGAGCGTGGCCTGGAGTTGCACGGGGTCGACGCGGCCGATGAGATCCATGTTGCGCAGCATGAGGCGCAGACAGTTGATGCCGCGTTCTGAGCAGTGTTTGAGATAGGCTCGGACAGCGGCTTCGGTTTCGGTGGTCCACGGAAAACCTTCTTTGTAGGCTGAGGGGCCGCAGGGAAAGAGATCAACTGACCGCACGATGGAGCCGTCGTTATTCAAACGGTGTGGCCAGTTGGCGTAAAGACCGCCAGCAGGGAAGTAGGCTGCGCCTGAGGGGGTCACAAGAACGCCGTTGGCATTCAACCTGACGGTCTCCTTGCGGTAGGCAACGGTTGTGAAGGTGGTTGCGCCGCTATGGCCTTTACCGTCGGATAGGGTGATGCAATAAGTTGCCGTCTTGTCGCCGGGAAAGGTGACTGCGACGGCGGCTGGATTACCTTTAACGCGGGCGTCTGAGGTTTGAGCGCCGCCGGTCAGGGTCCAGCGAGGTTTTTTGATGGTGACAGGCAGCGTGTTGCCGTAGGCGTCGAGGCCTTGGACGGAAAGTGGCACTGCCCGCGCCTGTAGGTCGACGAACGCCTTGGCCGGCGTGAGCTGATAGGAGGCGAGCGCGGCGGGTTCGACGCGCAGGGTTCCACAAGCGGGCTGGAGCGGTTGTCCGAGGTCGTCTGCGAGGCCGAGGCTCCACGCGCAGTCGCCTGCGCGGGTGAAGGCCGGGAGCGTGAGGGAGGTGGCGCTGCCCTCGATGAGGGTCGTTCCGAGTTCGGGAGTGATGAGCGACCAGATAAGCCGTGAGGGGGCAGGCTTGCCGTCAGCTTTGACCTTGGCTTCGCCGGGCGTGCCGGCGTTCAGGGAGCGGGGAAGGGAAGCGCTCTGGCGCTTGACCGTGGCACGGGCGGTGACGGCGTCGCGAGAGAACGCGGGGCCAACGGTCACCGCGGGCGGCGCGGGCAAAAGACGCACGTAGTCAACCTCAGCGAGGACATCTTTCTTGTCGTTGGTGGTGTCGATTCGCAAGGCGCGGAATTCGCGGCCGTCCCAAAAATCGGGAAATCTCGCTTGCAGGTCAATGCAGAAGGTTTGTGCCGCTGTTCCTCGCACCTCAAACGTCAACGATTTATACTGTCCGTCGCGGTCGGTCACAAAAAACTCCCACTCGGCGCTGGCACAGGATTGTCGCACGCGTAGTTCCAGATAGCGGTAGATTTTGGAATTGATGTGCAAGTTGTGCGGGTCATCGGTGTGGCCGAACATGTTGCCGAAAATGAAATACGGATCGGTATCTTTGACGGGAATTTGGAGCCATCCGTCTTTGATGGTGACCGGTCCAAAATGATTGGGCCGGTTGCCCCATGTGCGAATTCCGCACTGCGTGCCGTCATCGAAATCCCACGCGTGACCGAGAGCGGTCGTGGCGTAATCAGTTGTGAAACGGGGGGGCTCGGCTAGTTTTTGTGAAATCGCCGTTCCATTCCGATAGGCGACGATGTGGCGCGGCCTGCCAGGTTCGAGAATGCCTGGGAGCAGAAGGGTGACGCCGTTGGTGCCCACATGGATCGGCAGGGGAGCGGCGGGCGCGTCCGCATCAACGAAAGCCACGGCTTGCGCAGCGAGGGCGGTGGGGAGCGTAATAACCGCATCGCGAAGAGCGTAGGGAGTCTCGATACGGCAGACCGTGCGGTGTGTGGCCTCGGCATGTTGCCACGGGAGAATGAGTTGAGCGGAAGCGGAGGAAAGGATAAGGCAGGTCCAAAGAAGGACAGGAAAAGTTTTCATGGGTATAGGGTACAGGTAGCCTGCCGAGGATGGCAACCGGAAAGGTGGTGAGAAAAAAGTTTAAACAAAGACAGGGTTGACACCTGCGGCACAGTGGTTCATTCTAATTATGTAAATGATTGCTCCGTATTCTTATAAGCGAGGTGTCCCCATGAAGAGAACGATCTGTTTATTTTTGGCGGGTTTGATAAGTGTGACTTCAAGCGTTGTCGAGGCTGCGGTCCTTTCTGTAGCGAATAACGCTCCCCTTTTACCCGATACCGTCATTGAAAAAACGGAGGATACTCACATTCAGGTTAGGATGGAGGTCGGGGCCGTATTTGTGGCGTTGAACGGTACGCATGTGCCGCCTTTTGCGTCGTGGGAGACGGCTGCCACCAATATTCAGGACGCGGTGGACGCCGCACCGTCGGGCGGCACGGTCTATGTCGACAATGGGATTTATGAGGTGGGCGGTCGTCCGGCGGTTGACCAGACACTGACCAACCGTATTTGTATTGAGAAAGCGGTGACCGTGCGGGGCGTTTACGGGGCAGCGGGCGTGATCGTGCGCGGCGCGTGGCATGCGCCGGATGAGGCCTGCGGCGCGGGTGCGGTGCGTGGTGTTTATCTTGGCGATCCGGGTGCCCGGCTTGTGGGCATCACGGTCGAGGGCGGCGCGACGTCCGATGAGGGCGAGCTGGATGGCGGCGGCGTTTACTGCGCGAGCGGGGAGGCGAGCGCGAGCGATTGTGTGGTGTCGGCCTGCACGGCGGCAGGAGACGGCGGCGGCGTGTGGGGAGGCTCATGGAGCAACTGCCAGATCAGCGGCAATATGGCATTAAACGGCATGGGTGGCGGTGCTTACGCTGGCACGCTCGTGGGGTGCGTGTTGAATACGAATAGCGCCTCCTATGGCGGCGGCTCAAGCGAGTGTACACTACAGGACAGTTCGTTGTCCGCAAACACCGCCAGCCAATCAGGCGGCGGTTGCTTTGGAGGTATCCTCTATGGCTGCCGGTTGCTCAACAATGTAGCCGAATACGGCGGCGGCTATTGTGTGTCGTGGTCGGAGTCAGCCGCCGAGCTTTACCGGTGTCGCGTGTGGGATAACCGGGCCAATGGCGAGGGTGGCGGAGTATATGGCGGCGTGCTCTTCAGTTGTGTGGTGGCTGGCAATTCGGCAGCCGGGTCAGGCGGCGGTGCATACAGCTCAACGTTGGAATCGTGTTCTGTGCTTGGAAATAAGTCTCTTTTGAGTGGGGGGGGCTGTTATGGTTGTTTGACCTATAACAGCATCATTTATTACAACGAGGCCGCGGTTGAGCAGGATATAAGCCAAACCGAGTGCGCTAACTGTTGTATGCCTGGCAACGGTACTGTGACCGCTCCGCCACTCGTGACCGGGTTTCATGAGCCGCATCTGTTGCCAGGTTCTCCCTGCATGGATGCCGGTGTCAACAGCTCGTGGATGTTTGACCCCGAAGGGCTCGACATGGATGGTGGTGCGCGCGTGGCAGGTGCGAGCACGGATATCGGGGCGAGTGAGACGGGCCTGTCCGTTCCGACCGGGCCGCTCGCGATCAATGTGTTTGCGCAAACCCTCGCGGTGAAGAGCGGTTATGCGCAGCGGTTCCGCGCCGAGATCAGCGGGCAAGCGGCCGCGTTGCTTTGGGACTTTGGCGACGGCACAGGCTCGACCAACCAAAACCCGGTGGGCCACGCTTTTCCCGGTACGGGTACGTTTACGGTGCGTGCCACTGCCACCAATGACGCCTCTAGCGCAACGGCTGAAATGCAGATCGTGGTCAGTGCGGGCGATGTGTTCGTGTCCTTGGTCGGCACACACGAGCCACCTTTTGCGACGTGGACGAAAGCCGCCACCAACATTCAGGATGCGGTGGACATGGCACCCTGGGGCGGTACGGTTCACATCGCCGACGGGACTTATGACGTGGGTGGACGTCCGTCCGACGGGCAGACGCTGACGAATCGCGTGTGCATTGAAAAGCCGGTGACCGTCCGCGGCGAAAATGGCCCTGCTGGCGTGACTGTGCGTGGCGCGTGGCATTCGTCGGAGACGGCCTGCGGTGCGAGCTCGGTTCGCGGTTTTTATCTGGGTCACCGGGAAGCCCGTCTGATGGGTATCACGGTTACAGGCGGCGCGACTGACGATTATGGCGCGACTGACGGCGGAGGTGTTTACTGTAGGTTCGCTGAGAATTTCGCTAGCAACTGTGTGGTGACAGCGTGCTCGGCATACGATAACGGCGGCGGTGTAAGCGGCGGTTTGTGGCTCGACTGTCGGTTCATTGACAATGTTTCAAATTCCGGAGGAGGTGCCAACAATGCCGAGTTGAGGCACTGCGAACTCGTCGGAAATATGGCCAATGGGGATGGCGGCGGCGCCATTTTTTGTACATTGGAAGGGTCACTCGTCGAAGAAAATGAGGCTGTAAACGGGGGCGGCGGTGCGTATTATTGCAACTTCGTGCGCTGTACGATCCGTGATAACGTTGCAGGTGTATCAGGCGGCGGTGCCAATGGCGGTATGTTGATTTCCTGTCTTGTGATGGGTAACAGGGCTTATCGGTCAGGAGGGGTGGA
>JBBRJN010000147.1:0-7531 GCA_038219365.1 Kiritimatiellia bacterium
CTTCCAGTTACATTCGAGGCGGGTCTTGTGATATCCGATCAGCTTCAGGCGCCCATCGCCGCCCATGAGCCCGGCCAGCACTTGTGCCGTTTCGCCAAGGTACGTTTCCAGTGGCGGCGTGCCCTCGCCCATGGTCACGAAGATCAGCCCCTTGAATATCGATACGCGCAAGCGGGCCAGCGGATATTTGTCGTAGCTAAACCCAGGGCTGTAGCCCTCACCCTTCCCCGGGCAGAACGTTAGTCGTCCACTCGAATCAAAAGTCCAACGGTGATAAGGGCATTGAAACTTAAGCCGGTTGCCTCGGTCGGCCATCTCCAGCTGAGTGCCCCGGTGCGTACAAGCGTTGTGAAAGACGTTGACTTGTCCGCTCTCGTCCCGGTTGATCAGTAGCGGGATTTCCCCGAGTTGGAATGTCTTGAAATCCCCCGGATTCGGCAGCTCTGCCTCGTGCGCAATCCCATGCCACTGCGGGCCATAGAAAATCTTTTCCAGCTCGGTGCGATAGACATCCTCGCGGACGAAGATGTCCTTCGGAACTTGATTGAGAGCGGCCGGCCAGCGAACGTCCTTGACCTTGCCACGACTGCCTGTCGCGTCCAAACCCATCGCGGGTTTCCTCCAATGTGTCGCAGCGCAACATCGCGCCGTCTTTTTTCAATAGCAATTTTCTGCTGCAGATGTGATTCGATCATATGTATACTCCATCTATTCATACGAAGTAAATAAAAGAAGGAAAGACTGAACAAGTCCGTCATTCCCGCGAAAGCGGGAATCCATTTGTTTTTGCAGCCACACGAAAATGGATCCCCGCTTCTGCGGGGATGACGAATTAATGACTTAATCAGCGCTTCCAGAAATTTCATCAAGGAGGAACGAATATGCGGGTTGCTTTCTTAGTCGTAGTATTGGCGGCGCTTGTTTCCGCAGGCGCTGTCGCCCAGAGTGAGTACCCCTCGCAGCCAATCACGATCGTAGTCCCGTATCCCCCGGGCGGCACGACCGACATTCTTCCCCGCCTCATTCAAGCGGAGTTGTCCAAAAGCCTCGGCGTGCCGGTGGTCATCGACAATCGGGCAGGAGCTGGCGGCGGGATCGGCACGGGCTTCGTGGCGCGAGCGAAGGCTGACGGATATACGCTTGTCGTCACGAACAACCAGACGATGGCCATCAATCCGTGGATTTACAAGGATCTTCCATACGATGCGGCCAAAGATTTTGCTCAGATCGTTATTGCCGCCAAGAGCCCGAACCTGCTCGTCGTGCATCCGGATGTTCCGGTCAAGAATTTGAGCGAACTGATCGCGCTCGCCAAAGCGAAGCCGGGAACGTTGACGTACGCCTCATCGGGCGCGGGCAGTACGAGTCACCTCTGTGGTGCGCTGCTCGCGACGCTGGCCGATATCAAGATCGAGCACATTCCGTACAAAGGCCCCGGCCCTGCTCACCAAGACCTGAATGCAGGCCGCGTCAGCATGATGTGCGATGCGATCTCGAATGTGAGCAAGGGAATCGAAGCGGGACGTCTTCGCGGGATTGTTGTCGCCGCGCCCGAGAGACACTCTGCGGCTCCAAACGTGCCTTCGGCTGTCGAGGCCAGGTTGCCCGGGCTCGAGATGAGCTTTTTTATCGGCTTCGCGGCCCCCAGCGGCACGCCGGCGCCCATCGTCAATCGCCTCAATCGAGAGGTGGCGCAGGCGCTCCGGAGCCCCGAAGCCAACAAGCGTCTGGAGGGCATCGGTCTCACCCTCGTCGGCGACTCACCCAGCGAAGCCACCGCGCTGGTTGCCAAAGAGTCTGCGAAGTATCGAGGCGTGGTGAAAGCCTCGGGCGCCACCGCGAACTGACGTTGGAGGCATGAACATGAGTGTGATTGGCTCCCCGCAGGTCTATGCTGGCACCGGCGGCCACTCCGGGTGGTTCAGCCTCGACAGAGGCGACGCGTGGGTGCGCCCGAACAGCCACTCGGGGCTGTACCTCGAGGCCTCGATCTGGACGATCGCCAGCCACCCTGCGGTTCCGGAGTCGCTTCTCGCCGGCACGAACATGGGGCTCTACCGTTGGGACGAAGCGTCCGCCCGCTGGACCCACATACCGTCTCCGATGGAGGACATCTGGTCGATCACTTACGACCCGGAGAATCCCAAAATTGTCTTCGCCGGCACGCGCCCTGCAGCCTTTTTTGCGTCGGCAGATGGCGGCATGACGTGGGAGAAACTCAACGTCCCTGGAATCGCCCAGTCCTCGGAGATCAACCGCGGGCCGACCCGGGTCACGCAGATTCTGTTCGACCCGATGGTTAAAGATACGATCTGGGCGTGCGTGGAAATTGGCGGCATGTACCGAAGCCAAGACCGGGGCCGAACGTGGAAGTTCCTGACCGAGGGCATGATCTCGGGTGATATGCATGGCGTGGCGGTGATCCCGGAGGCCGATGGCCGGCGGTCGATTCTCACGACGAGCAATGCGGGACTGCAGCGCAGCGAGGATGAAGGACAGACGTGGCATCCAGAAAAACTCGACTCACCGTGGCAGTACACCCGTGCGATCGTCTCTCACCCCTCCGATCCCCGGACCCTTTTCCTCACCAATGGCGATGGCCCCCCCGGTACGACCGGACGCTTGCTGCGCAGCAAGGACGGCGGACGCACCTGGGAAGAACTGCCGCTTCCTGGCCGACTGAACAGCACGCCCTGGATGGTTGCCACCAATCCGGCTAACCCGCGCCTGCTGTTCGTGGGGACGAACTGCGGACAGGTTTTTCGAAGCGAAGATGAAGGTGACGGCTGGACGCGCCTCGCCCATGAATTTGGTGAACTCCGCGCGTTGCACTGGCGCCCCCTGACGGTCAAGCAAGGGGAGCATTCGCTGGTCTTCAAGCGATTGATCTGAGCCGGCGAAGTTCAACCGCCGCCACCCCCGGCGACAAACAGTACCTGCCCGGTGATGTATGAGGATTCCTCCGAGGCAAGGAAACAGATTGCGGCCGCAGGCTCCTCAGGACGTCCGCGACGGCCCATGGGCGTGCTTTGTCGGGACTGGCGTGCCACGTCCGCCATCCACGCCTTTTCCTGCTCTGATACAGGGGCAGGGTTACGCGGAATGGTTCGGGCAGGATCGTCCATTCCACCCGGCGCAGCGCAGTTGACGCGGACCCCGTACTCGGCGACCTCCATTGCGAGTGAGGCCGTCATCGCGTGCACGCCCCCCTTCGCAGCAGAGTACGGAATCCGGTAAATGCCTCGGGTCGCAAACGAACCGACATTGACGATAGCGCCCGCACGTTGCCCGATCATCACCGGCACCACGGCGCGACAACACCAAAGGGTCGGCCACAAGCTGCGGGAGATTTCGCGCTCGATCTGTTCGTCGGTGTACTCCCAGAAGGGCTTGATCCAGATCGTTCCTCCAACGTTGTGCACGGACACATCAATGCGCCCGTGCAACGACACCGTTTCTTCAACCATGTCGCGCGCACCTGCCGCGGTCTCCAGATCAGCGACCACGACGTGGGCTTGTCCGCCGCCGTCAACGATTTCTTTTGCGACCGCCCGGCACTCGCGCTCGGCGCGATCCACTAGAACGACTGACGCGCCTTCGCGCGAAAGGCATAATGCAGTGGCCTTTCCGATGCCCTGACCCGCACCGGTGACGATCGCTATTTTTCCTTGGAATCGCATGTCTTCTTTTCGATTGGTAATTGCCTACAGAACAGGAACGCCCAGATGATGAACGCAACGCCCCCCCTTGTTTCCACCGACGAGCTTGCCCGGAACCTGCAATCCTGGAGGGTATTCGATTGTCGGCACAACATCCTTCAGCCCGCGCTGGGCGCTCAGCAGTACGCGGAGGGACATCTCGAAAAAGCCGCTTTCGCAAAGATGGAGGAAGATCTGTCGGGCCCCAAGACAGGTCGCAACGGGCGCCACCCGCTGCCGACGAGGGAGGTCTTTCTTGCGTGGTTGGGTCAGCAGGGCTTGCGGCCTCATGATCGCGTCGTCTGCTATGACGAGAGTACCGGCGGGAATGCTGCGCGCATGTGGTGGATGCTGCGTTGGGTGGGACATGACTCGGTTTCAGTTCTGGATGGAGGCTTTGGCAAGTGGGTGAAGGAAGGGCGGGCCGTCACCAAGGTCGTGCCATCGTTCCCCGAGACCAATATTACCGCGGGCCCTGGCTCGCAGGCAACGGAGGAACTGGCCGCTCTGGAGAAGACATTTCGGCAGCGCGTTCTCGTGGATGCGCGCGCTCCCGCACGCTTTCGTGGCGAGCAGGAACCCGTCGATCCCGTCGCCGGCCGCATTCCCGGTGCTCGCAATCGATTCAATCTGGACAACGTGCTACCGGACGGTACGTTCAAACCGGCTGACGAGCTGCGATCAGTCTTCGAGGAGGTTCTGGCTGGCACCCCTCCCCACGAGGCAGTGCACTACTGCGGCTCTGGCGTATCCGCATGCCACAATCTGCTTGCGATGGAACTCGCCGGCATGCCGGGGGGCAAGTTGTACGTCGGCTCATGGAGCGAATGGAGCGCGGACCCCGCGCGCGCGCGGTCACCCTAGAAATCTGTGCAACGGCTTAACGAGCACCTCAACGACGCTCGCGAAGCGCGACGCTTGCGAATCGAAGTCTGAGCGATGGCGAACAGGTCGAACCGGCGTCAGCAAAACCCGAGGAAACCCCGGTGAGAAGCGCACGATGGTGCAAATGGGAGCTGGCGCGCGAATAGCTCATGTGTTTTCCACGTTGATGACCGACGTGGTCTGCGGCCATGTACTGCTGGCGGTAATGAAACTCATGACCGTGATGCCCTTTTACAAACCAGAAAAGGCGCTTGCCAGGCGTGAGTTCGACCCAGCGCGCCTCAAGGAGATCGGATGTTTCGCTGGTTGCTGTTGGCGGCGTTGGCATTGAGCACGCCGGCCTTGTCCGAGTCATTGCTTGGTGCACTGTGGTTTGCAGTCAATGACGGCGTGATGGGCGGGGTGTCCGAAGGCCGTGTCGCAACGACCGACGGCGTGATGGTATTCGAGGGCCGCGTGTCGCTCGAGAACAACGGCGGCTTTGCCTCGGCGCGCCGCGAAGTCAGCGCATTGGCCGGTGGTGCGCTGCACCTGCGGGTGCGTGGCGATGGCCGGCGTTACCGTATCACCGCCTCGCCCGAGGCGCGGGGCGGCACGCAGTACAGCGCCGCGTTCAATGCGCCCGCCGGGCAATGGGTCGAGCTTGCCCTGACGCTGGCGGATTTTCGCGCCAGTTTCCGCGGCCGGCCGCTGCCCGATGCGCCGCCACTGGCGCCCTCCGCTGTGCGCGCAGTCGGCTTCATCATCGGCGAGGGCCAGTCCGGCACGTTCCGGCTCGAGGTCGTGGCGCTACAGGCGCGCTGAGGACAGCGGCCGGCCGCATCGTCGCCGTGGTGTTGTCGGGCGTGACATAATCGTCAACCCCAATTCTTTTGAGGAGCGACGCCATGACTTTCCCGACCACCGACGAGCAGCCCCGCCGCTTGCGCAATCTGAAGCGCCTCCTTGCCGTCACCGCCGTCGCGCTCGGTGCCTGCCAGACCATGCCGGCGGATGCGCCGCGCGCCACGGCCAAATTGCAGCCGACCAAGGGCAACACCACCGCGGGTAGCGCGACCTTCACCCAGATTGGCGACAAGGTCCGGGTAAGCGCGGTGGTCACCGGTCTCAAGCCGAACCAGGAGCACGGTTTTCACATTCATGAAGCGGGTGACTGCAGCTCCGGCGACGGCATGAGCGCAAAAGGCCACTTCAATCCGGCCGGCAAACCGCACGGGCACCACACCACGACCGAGCGTCACGCCGGCGACATGCCCAACCTGCGCGCCGATGGCAGCGGCCGTGCGCAGGTGAGTTTCGATCTTGACGTCATCACCGTATCGGCAGGCCCGGCCAGCATGATCGGCCGCGGGCTGATCGTGCATGTGCAGCCGGATGACTACAAGTCACAACCGGTTGGCAACGCCGGTGCGCGCATGGCTTGCGCGGTGATCGAAAAATCCTAGGCACCGCAACGCGCGCGGCGGCATTGACACGACAATACGACAGGGGACTCGCATGAACCTCGCAAGCCGCATATTGCTGTCGGTCCTCGCCGCGCTGTTGTTGCCGGCGGTGGCACTCGCCCAGGCCTACCCGGTCAAACCGGTGCGGCTCATCGTTCCTTTCGCGCCCGGCGGCACCACCGACGTGCTGGCGCGGCTGATCGGGCAAAAACTCACCGACGCGCTCGGCCAGCAGGTCATCATCGAGAACAAACCCGGCGCCAGCGGCAACATCGGCACCGAGCTGGCGGTGAAATCGCCGGCCGACGGCTACACCCTGGTGATGAGCTTTGACGGCACCATGGCGATCAATCCCAACACCTACGCCAAGATGCCCTTCGATGCGCAAAAAGACCTCGTCGCCGTGGCCAACGTCGCGCAGGTGCCCTTGCTCATCGTGGTCAACCCGGCTGTTGCCGCAAAGACCGTCGCCGAATTCGTCGCGCTGGCCAAGGCAAGTCCGGGCCGCATCAACTACTCCTCGGCCGGGCACGGCAGCACCGGCCACCTCACCGGCGAATTGTTCCGCAAAAGCGCCGGCATCGACATCGTGCACATCGCCTACAAGGGCGGCGGCCAGGCGGTGCAAGACCTGCTCGGCGGGCAGATCCAGATGCTCGTTACCGCGCTGCCCACCGTCGAGGGGCACCTCAAGGGCGGCAAGCTGCGCGCGCTCGCCTTCACCTCGGCAAAGCGGGTGCCCGGCGCGCCGGATGTGCCGACCCTCGCCGAGTCCGGCTACCCCGGCCTCGAAGTGCTGTCCTGGTACGGCATCCTCGCCCCCGCCGGTACGCCACCGGACATCGTGCGCAGGTTGAACACCGAGATCAACCGCATCCTGCAAGCTACCGATGTGCGCGAACGCCTCGCCACCCTCGGCACCGAACCCACCGGTGGCACGCCCGAGCAATTCTCCCAGACGATCAAGGCCGACACCGCACGCTGGGCGAAAGTCGTGGGCGAGGCGGGCATCCGCATCGATTGAGCCACGGCGGTTGTAAGCTGCCGAGTGCGTGAGAACAAGCTGGAAAGCCTTGCCAGGCGCGGCTTTCCAGCCTATTGATGAAACAGGGCTTGGAGAAAAAGGCTTTTATTGGACCCGCTTTAATATGTTGACATGACATCATATTAAAACGTACTCATGCCGGCATGACTGCCCGTACGCCAGCAGCGCATGGCCGAGCGCCGGATCAACGCCGTCCCGGCCGACCGGGGACCAACCCGCTTCCGCGCACCGAACAGCTACGGACGGCCAAGCGCGCCCAGCGCATGAGGGAGGCGGCCGCCGGCCTCGCTTCGTGTCAGGTCACGCTGACCAAGAATGTCGGGCGCGGTTTCCGACCGCCTGCATGTTCCCGCTCTTGACCGGGTTTCATGTTTCGCCGAAAAATCCTCGCCAATGCGGACCGGTGGCGCGATACGGCGGTGATGAGTCGTGACATCATCGACCTCGCGCACATGGTT
>JBBRJN010000148.1:0-7514 GCA_038219365.1 Kiritimatiellia bacterium
TCAGGTCAGCGTGGTGGCCGAAGGCGACGGCTGGGTCGAGGAGCGCACGGGATTGCATGAGCAAGAGTTCATCGAGACCCGACGCCATTGGTTCACGAAGGCGGTGCCGCATCACACAGGTGGCGGCGTGAACGTGCTGAATCTGGTGGAGGGCCGCGAAGCCGTCGTGGAGAGTCCGACAGATGCCTTCGAACCATTTGTCGTACATTACGCGGAGACGTTCATCGTGCCTGCACGTGTCGGTCCTTACACGATCCGTCCGACAGGCGAGAGCGACGGCAAGCGGTGCGGGACGGTGAAGGCGTTTGTGCGAGGATAGGGGAAGGGTTTCATAAGAAGGGACGAACAGAATGAGAAGTCATGTGAGGTTTACGAGCGTGCTGGTTGCCGTTATGGCGGCGGCTGGCGCTTGTATCGCAGCGGAGTCGCGGCCAGGTGAGACCGGCTCGCCGTCCTTTCAGCGCCTGGCGAGTGCGCCGATGCCGAAAATCATCGCGGCTGCTGAGGCTTTTCCCGGCGGCGGCTACGAAGCCTCCAACCTGCTGAAGACCGCCAACGCCGGCGGTCATCGTTCGGAGTATGCCTCGGCGGGCAAGGGCGTGAAGACCTTTGTCGACTTTGATTTCGGGCAGCCCGTGCGACTGGCCGCGTTTCGACATATCCAGCGAAAATATCCCGACACGATCGCCGAAGCGGTTTTGCTGTTCAGCGACTCGCCCGATTTATCCGCGCCGAAAGCGAGCGTGAAAGTGAAGCACGTGGACGAGTCGGAGGCGACGACGTTCGCGTCCTTCGCGCCGGTGTCGGCGCGTTACGTCCGCTGGCAGGTGACGGCACTCGTGAAGGGAACCTCTACGAATGTGGGTGGTCAGGGGATCGAGTTCTTTGTTGCCGGTGCGTCCGATATCCGTCCAGAGGGGATCGTGATCGACGGGCGGACGGTGCAGGTGGTCGATCACAGAGGCGACACGCTCGTGCAGCCGTTCCTTGTGACGCTGGACTCCCCTTATGCGGAGCCTGTGAAGGCAATCCTTCACGTCGAGGGTCAGGCGCCCAAGCCGGTGGAGCTGACCTTTGGCAAGCAAGCGCTTCCGTTTGTCATTGAGGCTGCGGACGCGCCCCGTTCGGTTACGATCGCGCTGGCGGCGGGAGGCGAAAAAGTCGTCACGCGGTCTGTCATCATCAAGCCGGCGGCCAAACGGACGGTGTATATCTTGCCGCACTCGCACACCGACATCGGCTATACCGCAGTCCAGACGGATATCGAAGAGAAGCAGATCAACAACCTGCTGTCAGGTATGGCTGAAGCGCGCCGCACGGCAAACTATCCGAAAGGGTCGCGCTTCGTCTGGAATGTCGAAGTGCTGTGGGCCTCTGATCTCTTTCTGAAACGCCTGCCCCAAAAACAGCGAGCCGATTTTATCCAAGCCGTCAAAGCCGGGCAGGTGTCGCTCAACGGGATGTACCTGAACGAACTGACGGGGCTCTGCCGTCCGGAGGAGTTGATCCGGCTGTTCCGCAACGCGACACAGATGGGGGAACTGACCGGCATTCCCGTGAACGCGGCGATGATCAGCGACGTGCCCGGTTACACCTGGGGCACGGTGACGGCCATGGCGCAGGCGGGTATCCGCTATTTCTCGGCAGCGCCTAACTATTTTGATCGCATCGGCACTATTTTGGTCGAATGGGAGAACAAGCCGTTCTGGTGGGTCGGCCCGGACGGGCAGAGCAAGGTGCTGGTGTGGATTCCCTTCTGGGGGTACGCCATGTCGCACCGCTACGGGAAATTGTCACCGCAGCTCGTGCAGGAATTCTGCGACGGTTTGGAGAAACACGACTACCCTTACGATATTGCGTATGTCCGTTGGGCGGGTCACGGTGATAACGCGGTGCCGGATGCCTCAATCTGCGATTTTGTCCGCGACTGGAACCAGTCGCATGTCTGGCCCCAGTTCATCATTTCCTCGACGGGCGAAGCCTTCAGCGCCTTCGAGAAGAAATACGGCGAGAAGTTGCCGCAGGTGCGCGGGGAGTGGTCACCCTATTGGGAAGACGGGGCAGGCTCCTCGGCCGCAGAAACGGCGATGAACCGCGCCTCTTCGGAGCGTTTGCGCCAGGCGGAGACGCTCTGGGCGCTGCTGGCTCCCGAAAAATATCCGGCCAAACGGTTCGAGGACGCGTGGAACAACGTGCTGCTGTACTCGGAGCATACGTGGGGCGCAGGTTGCAGCATTTCGCAGCCGGGGATACCCTTCACCACGGACCAGTGGGCCATCAAGCAATCCTATGCGACAGCCGCCAATCTTCAGTCGCGCCAGCTCTTGAACGATGCGGCACAGGTTGGTTCAGGGGCCGGGGTACAGAAGATTGCGGGCGGCGTTCAAAGCACGGAAGTCGATGTCTATAACACGGCCTCGTGGATGCGGACAGAGGTGGTGCTTTTGCCTAATGAGTTGTCGGAGAGCGGCAGCTCCGTGATCGACGCGCAGGGAGCGCCGGTGCCATCGCAACGGCTGGCGGGCGGCCAGTTGGCCGTGTTGGTCCGCGATTTGCCGCCCTTCTCGGGACGGCGCTACACGCTTAAAAAAGAGGGGCCTGCGGCCCTCGTCGATAACGGCGCGAAGGCCGAGGGCGCGGTGATTCAAAACGGAACCTTGCGCGTGCGGCTGGATGAACAGACCGGCGGCATCGTTGATCTGCGTGCGGACGGCATCGACGCCAATCTCGCGGATACGGCCAGCGGACACGCGCTGAATGAGTACCTGTACTTGTCTGGTGACGATGTGTCGAAACTCCAGCGCAACGGCCCTGTCAAAATCACGGTGCGCGACCGCGGGCCGCTGGTGGCCTCCCTGCTGGTCGAGTCGGACGCGCCGGGCTGCCACCTGTTGTCGCGCGAGGTCCGGCTGACCGCCGGCGGCGACGCGGTCGAACTGTTTAACCGGGTGGATAAGAAGCGTCTGGAGGCGAAGAGCTACCATGCGACCGACGGCAAGGAGAGCGTCAACTTCGCCTTCGCGTTCAACGTGCCCAATGGCGATATCCGCATGGACGTGCCGTTCGGCGTGTTCCGTCCGGAAGCGGACCAGATACCCAGCGCGTGCAAGAACTGGCTGACGGCGGGTTCGTGGGCGGAGGTGGCGAATAAGGAATACGGGGTCACCTGGGTGACGCTCGACGCGCCGCTGGTGCAGGTCGGAGGGGTGACCGCGAATCTGCTGAACTCACAGACCAACCCCGAGGTGTGGCGCAAGAAGATCGAACCTACGCAGACGCTCTTCTCGTGGGCGATGAACAACCACTGGGGCACCAACTACCGGGCGTATCAGGAAGGGCCGGTCGTGTTCCGCTTCGTGCTGCGGCCGCATCGAGGCTCCGGTCATGATGCCGATGCCTCGCGTTTCGCTGCCAATTTCACCCAGCCGCTCGTGGTTGTGCCGGGGCGCGGGGCGGCGCCGGAGGAGCGCCCGCTGCTGAGTGTGGCACCCGCCGACGTGCTGGTCACGGCGCTCAAGCCCAGCGATGACGGCCAGGCGCTGATTCTCCGCCTGTTCAATGCCGGGGCTGCGTCGGCTGAGGCGAAACTGGTGTGGGGTCGGCAAGAGCCGAGGCGCGTGTGGCTGAGTGACACGGGCGAGCGGCCGCTCCGGCGGCTCTCGCCACGCGAGGCGATCACGCTTCCGGCATCGGGTTTGGTGACGGTACGCTTGGTGTTCTGAGAAGTTCTCAGGCATGCAGATTGTCGCTGATGAGTAGTGTTGAAACACAAAAGGAGGATGAGATGAGAAAAGAAAGAAAATCATGTGCTTGCCGCTTGGCGATCACTTGTGTTGCGCTGGTTCTCAGTTGTGCAAGAACCGGTTTGGCTGCTGAACGTTATTGGGACGGTGACCTGGCTACTGCAGGTAGGCAATACGGCTCCGGCACTTGGAGTGTCAACACGCCGGCGACCAACTGGGCCGCGTCAGCAAACAACGGGATTTCCGTGTGGGACAACAACTTGTGGTCACGGGATCAAGCCCGTTTCGAGAATTCCGGTTCGGGCGGAACAATTACGGTGGACGGTTCCATTAATCTCGGCAACCTCTATTGCGGTAACGCCTCGTATACGTTCACCAACGGAGTGTTGAATTTCTTAGGAGAGAACGATGTCGACACGCGCCTTCGAGTAGAGCCTTCGTCCGTTACCTGTCGGGTCTATACCGCCTTTGTTTCAACCAACAGTATCGGGTGGTTGACGACGAAACAATTCACGGGAACACTGGCTTTCGAGGGCGGAACACACTTCTTTACCTTTTTCAACGCCAGCAGGGGCAACGTGCTCATCAACGGAGGGGCGTTCGTGACTGGGGTTGGTGTGAATGCGACTAAAAAACTGGGCGTTGCGCCTGATACCGACAACGAAGTTGCGACGTTCAGATGTAACGGCGGTAGCGTCACGAACCGGGGGAATTTTTTCATAGGTGTTGACGGCAGTGTCGCCGGCGGAGGCAGCCGCACCGGCTTGGTCGTTGCGGCGGGAACGAGCCAGATCGTCAGCACGGACAGCGGGAACGGTATACTATTGGGAGGAGACAACGGGACGGCCGGCATCCTGACCCTTGAGGACAGCAGCCGGGTTGAGGCGCAGAAAGTTCAACTCTTGTTTAATACCAAAGACATCAGACAAACCGGCACACTCAACCTCAATGGCGGAACGCTCGCGGTAAACGGCATCGAACGGGGTACTCCCAATACTCCCGTCGCCTCCAACGCGCTTGCGACCGTGAACTTCAATGGCGGCACATTGGAGGCGCGAGCGCAAAATGCGACCCTGATCGGTCCTAATGGGGCAAACCTGATGGACGTGGTCCTGTTGCCGAAGGGGGGCACATTTAAGATCACAGGCTATACGAACACAATCTCGGTCGCCATACGCGGCGAGGGCGCGTTCAGAAAGACCGGGAGCGGGATGCTGTTTCTATTTGGCGCAAACACGTTCACAGGGCCGACGCTCATCCAGGAGGGCATGGTACGAGCTGTTTACACGAACGTTCTCAACGGCACGCCGCGTATCGCCTTGTCCAGCAACACCCTCTTCGAGATCGTGGTTAACGGGTATACACTCAACACGAACCAATGGATGCATGGATTCGGACGGGTTGCAGGAACGATGACTGTCAAAGCGGGTGGCGTCGTGAGTGGCGGTGACACCAACACGACCGGCGTGTTGACCTTTGTCAACGATCTGACCACAGAGGCGCGCGCCGGTATTCGCTGTAACATTGATCCTGTCACCAACAGCGTTATCAGTGTATTGGGGACGTTTACGGCCGCTCAGCAGGTTGAGGTGTCGTTGAGTGGATTTGGCGATGTGGGCGCTAGGGCAAACATGAACCTGCTCCAAGCCACAACCCTGAGCAATCCGGAAGCGGTTTCAACGTGGTCGGTGACCGGTGATTTGACGCGAAAATACGAATGTAAAGTTGTGGTCTCGGGCACAACCATCAAGCTCTCGATGGTAAACCGAGGGACGATGATCAGAATATTCTGAAGTCTGTATTAACCGCGAATCGCGCGAATTGTTCGAATGGCTCATGCGGATATCTTGCAAAAAAGCGCGATTCGCGGTTAAAGAAGTTGAAGTTATTGAAGGGAGAAAGAACACATGCATGTTTTTAGAGTGATTGCCGCGGGTATCCTGATTTCTGGAATGGGATATGGTAAATATGTCGAGAAAGTTGATCCGCTGATCTCTTCGGACAGTTCGCGTTGGTTCTATTTCGGAGCGGCCACGCATCCAGAAGGCATGGTAAATCCCTGCCCTGATACGGACTATGGAGGCTATGCTTTCAAGCACCTCGATGTGCGGCGTTTCAGCGTCTTGCATTTCTTCTGTGTCGTTGGCCCCTCCTTTATGCCGACGACCGGCGGCGTTGATCCGCGCGGGGGATGGGCCGCCTGGAAATCGCCGCATGCCCACAACAAGGAAATTGCAGAAGTGGGTTATCATAAGGTGCATCTTGAGCGCTACGGGATGGACGTTGAAACCACCGCGACTGAGCGGACGCCCTTCTTCCGGATGACGACCGACAAGGACACCGAGGCTGATCTTTTCTTCAGCCTCTATGAGAAGGTCAACGACGAGGCGGGTTACAAAGGGGGTGAGCTACATAAAGTAAGCGACACGGAGTTTGAAGGCTGGGTGCGTGTGTATCGGGAAGGCAACAAGAACAAGCCAGCGATCATTGACGCGAAAGTTTTTTTCGCCCTGCGTTTCGACCATCCCGTTAAAACTTTCAAGGGATGGAAAGACGGCGAACTGACGGGGTCCTTGGATCAAATCGAGGGCGAAAAAGTCGGCGGGATTGTGACCCTGGACATGAAGAAAGGGGCGCCCGTGCAGATGAAAATGGGCGTCTCGTACTGCAGCATCAGAAATGCGCGCGAGAATATGGCGGCTGAACTGCCGCACTGGGATATGGAAAAAGTCCGTCAGCAGACGCGTGACGTGTGGGAACAGAGGCTTTCAAAGGTTGAGGTCGAGGGCGGAACAGCCGCACAGCAGACAAAATTATACACGGACCTGTTTCACGCCCTGCTGGGACGCGGAAAGGTTGATGATGTCAATGGCGAGTATCCGGACTATTCGACACTCTCCCTGACGGTTCGCAAGATGACTGAGTCAGATCGTCTTTCGGGCTTGCATCTTTACAACCACGATTCCTTCTGGTGGTCGCACATGAACCTCAATATCCTTTGGGGCCTGGTGTGGCCGGACGTGTTGGAGAGTTTCAACCGCGCCCACTTGGCCAACTATGCGGACGATCCACTGAAGCGCCTACCCAGGTGCATGGTGGCGGGCAAGCGGGACTGGACCATGACGGGGCAGCACGCCATCCCCATGATTGCAGCGGGCCTTGCGCTTGATTTTAAGAAGCCCGATCCAATGAAGGCGCTGGAGGCCATGGTGGATGTCTCGAAGAGGCTGCGCGATGACTATCCGGAGTGCGGCTGGGGCGGTATCGAGAACCAATGGGGCGAGTACATGAAGTATGGATATGTGCCGGCTGAGGCGGATGGCTTTGCCAGTGCCAGCAAAACGTTGGAACATGCGTATACGGACTGGTGCATCGCGCAATCCGCTGAAAAAATGGGGCGCGTGGACATCCGAGACGAGTTTCTGAAGCGCGCCAAGGGCTGGCAACAGCTTTATGACGCGCGCATCGGTTACATCCGGCCCAAGTTGCGCGATGGCACCTGGTTTGCGCCGTACGATTACATTCTGTCAGGAAACAAACACTTTTGTGAAGCGAACGGCGCGCAGTACACGTGGTTCTGCTCGCATGACGTGCAGGGGCTGGCCAATTTGATGGGCGGCAACCAGGCGTATGTGGACAGGCTGGACTGGCATTTCCGGATGAGCGAGCCCGTAAACTTCGTGGACAAGTATGTGAGTAAGCGGCTCGTCTCCTACTCCAATGAAGCGGATTTAAACATCGGGCATCTCTTCAATTACGCCGGTGCGCCCT
>JBBRJN010000149.1:0-7419 GCA_038219365.1 Kiritimatiellia bacterium
TTGGCCGTCGTGACCAACAAGCCGGGGCCGGTCACACGTCCGATTTTGGAGGGGCTTGGCGTGCTTGATTTTTTTGGTGCGGTGGTGGGCGGCGGTGATTGCCCCACGCTTAAGCCCGACCCGGCGCCGCTCTTGCTGGCAGCCTCACAGATGGGCGTGGGCCTGGATGCTGAGGACTGGATGTTAGGCGACCACGTGACCGATCTCGAGGCGGGGCGACGGGCAGGCGTCAAGCGCTGTTTCTGCCGTTTCGGATTCGGCGAGGTGCGAGGCGAGACGTATGAGCTTGCGGTTGACCGGATGGTTGATTTTCTTAAGATCTTATGAGACGGGGAGGTGCATCGCCTGTTATTGGAAGCGGTTTAACATAACGCTAACCTGTAACTCATGCTCCGCTGACATGGAATATCCATACTGCGGACAAATCACTTGACCTGGAAGGCGGCATTGGCTGTCTGGCAAGTGACAAACAAGCAAACAGGCAGCTCACATGAATAAACTGTTAGTTGGAATGTCGATGGCGGCCATGACCGTATCGTTGTTCGCCCAGAAGCCGGCGGACGTTGTCGAAAAAAAGACGGGGCTGGACGTTGATGCGGGAGCGGACATACGTGCCCGTTACGAGTTCAAAGACAACTGGATGGATAAAAACAAGACCTCCGTCAATCCGGCGTCCGAGGATTATTACCGCTTGCGTACCCGTGTGTGGGGCAAAGCTACGTACGGCGAGGATCTGGGCGCGTACCTCCGTTTGGGGAACGAGTTTCGCGGCTACCGCAACAGTCCTGACAACGACAAGAACAAGTTTCCTGATGAACTCTTCATCGACAACCTGTACTTCGACTTCAACAACATCGGTGACCGGGTTGATTTGCGCATCGGGCGGCAGGACATTAAAGAGGGTGCGGGGCGCGTTGTGAGCGATGGGACGCCCGGCGACGGTTCGCGCTCGGCGTACTTTGACGCCATTCTGGCAAAGGTCAAGATGCTGGAGAAGAGCAGCGTGGACCTGATGGCCACATACAATCGCGATGAAGACGAACTGGCAATGGGCAACCCGCATGATCCCTATGATCTGACCAAGATCAGGAGCGGCAGCCCGTATTCAAAAATGGACGAAAAGGGCTTGATGGCCTACGCCCACTATAACGAGATCCAAGACTTCCCGATGGAGTTTTACTGGATCTGGAAACAGGAGAGCCGCTTCTACGACAAAGATACACGTTATCCGGGACGCGACTTCCACACGGTTGGGACGCGTCTCATGCCGAAGTTCACCGATAAACTATCGGGTGAGGTCGAGGCGGCGGTGCAAGTCGGTAACGTGGACAGCGCGGAAGGCATGCAACAGCGAGATATCCTTGCGTATATGGGCTATGCTGGCCTGACCTACTCCGAAAAAGAAGTGGTCTGCAAACCCAAGCTGACGGGTGCGCTGCTCTATCTCTCGGGTAACGAGGACAGCTATTACAAGACCACAGACGGCAGCACGGATAGCGGCTGGAACCCGGTGTTTAACCGCACCGATTCGCTCAATCAGATTGGCGCTGCCATGTACGACACGTACCGCTGGTCGAACCTGATCTACCCCCACATCGAAGCGACGATCGAGCCGTACAAGAAAAATACCGTCAAGCTTCAGACCGGACCGATGTTCGCGGCGGAGAAGGACAACGGCGCGACGGATGATTATCGCGGCTACTTCACACAGCTCCGATACGAATTCCCGATTGTCAGCAAGGTCTTCGGCAAGCGTGGCGATGTGACGGGCGCGGTGGTGGGCGAGGCGCTTTTCTTGGGAGATTATTACAACACCGCTGGCGCAGATGACACGGCCACCTGGGTCCGGTTCGAACTGAACGGAAAATTCTAACCCGCGTCTAACAGAAACTTCACGTTCGTCTAACACGAGAGTGGTTTCATAAAAAACAGACGGGCAAGGTGTCCGTTTGTCACACAGGAGGTTCAAGATGAGAGTTTCGTTAATCGTAGCAGGACTGGTGGCCGGTTGCGTGGTCGCCCAGGCTCAGGATAAACTTGTGCTCGATGGCTCGACCACGGTCGGGCCCATCGCCAAGGCATTCGCCGAGTCTTATATGCGTCAGAATCCGGGCGTCAACATTACGGTAAGCGAGTCGGGCAGCGGCAACGGTGCCAAGGCGCTGTTGAACGGCACATGCGACATCGCCAACCTTTCACGCGACCTGAAGGATACAGAGAAGAAGGCGATGGAGGAAAAAGGTGTGAAGCCGGTCGCGCATGTGGTGGCTTACGACGCGTTGCCGGTGATCGTGCACCCCTCGAACAAGGTGAAAGGCCTGACGGTCGACCAGATCCGAAGCATCTTCACAGGGTCCGTCAAAAACTGGAAAGAGGTTGGGGGCGAGGATCTCTCGATCGTCGTCATCAGCCGTGACACGAACAGCGGCACGTTCGAGTCGTTCAAGGATCTTGTGCTCGGCAAAGAGGCGAAGATCGTCGAAAGCGCGGAGTACACGGGCAGCAATGGCGGTGTGCGCCAGCGGGTACAGATGACCAAGGGCGCGATCAGCTACGCGGGCCTCGGGTTCGTGGACAGGTCGGTCAAGGCGCTTGAGATCAATGGTGTTGTGCCTTCGGCCGAGACGGTGCTCGACAAGACCTACCCGATCTCCCGGTCGCTCTTCATGTTTACAAACGGTGAGCCTGCCGCGGGAAGTATCGCAGCCAAGTTCATCGGTTTGAGCGTGTCCGACATGGGCCGAGAGATCATCGAGGAGATCGGTTTCGTGCCGGTTCCTGCGAAGAAGTAGCCGGCAAGAACGGAGCTGTTAAGTGAGAACGAGCGAGCACATCATCCTGTCGACGGGGGAAATCGCACGGCGCAAGGTTTTTGCGGTGTTGGGCCGCGCCTTCCTGTTTAGCGTGACTTCTGTGGCGGCGCTGGCTGTGCTCGCCATTATTTTCTTCATCGCCCGCGACGCCTGGCCTTTTTTCAGCGACAGGGGCGTGGGCGACTTTTTCTTTTCAAAATCATGGTATCCGGCGCATCAGCCGCCAGAGTTCGGGGCCGCCGCGATTTTTTGGGGCAGCCTTCTGGTGACCTGCGCGGCGGTTGTTATGGCCGTGCCGCCAGCGGTGTTCGCGGCACTCTGCTTGAGCGATGTGCTGCCGTTCAACGTGAGGCAGGTTCTGAAGCCGGTGATCGAGATGCTGTCGGCCATCCCTTCGGTGGCCTACGGCTTCTTCGCGCTGGTGGTGCTGGCTCCGCTGCTTCAGGAGTCGGGCGGGCGCGTGCTGGCTGCGGCGTGGTGGGTGTTGGCCTTGCCGACCCTGTTTCTGGCGTCAGTGGTGGCAGCCGACGTGCTGACGTCGGGGCAGCTGACACAAGCGGTTCATCGCCTTGTTCGTGGTCTGCTGACGCTGTGTTTCCTGTCGATCAGCCTGACCCTGCTGCTTCATGTCGGGCGCGTATTAGGCGGGCTTCAGGTGGCGAGCGGAGTGAATGCGCTGACCGCCTCGGTGGTTTTGGGAGTGATGGCGCTGCCGACGATTGTGAGTGTTTCGGAAGATGCCCTACAGGCGGTCGGTCGGGAGTTGCGAGAAGGCAGCTATGCGTTGGGTGCCACGCGCGCCGAGACGCTGGTAAAGGTGGTCTTTCCCGCCGCAATCAGCGGCGTGTTCTCTGCGGTGCTGCTGGGCATCATGCGTGCATTAGGCGAGACCATGGTGGTGTGGATGGCCTCTGGCAACGCGGCGCAGATCCCGAAACCGTGGTACAACCTGTTGCAGCCGGTACGTACGTTGACGGCAACCATCGCGGGCGACATGGGAGAGGCTGACCAGATGACTGGCTCGGCACACTATCATGTGCTCTTCGCCATGGGGCTCTGTCTGTTGGTGTTCAGTTTTGCCTGCAACCTCGCGGGTGAGTGGATTGTGACGCGCCAGCGCAAACGGCTGAGGGGAGGGTGACGCATGCGTATGACAACACGCAAATTGCTGGATCGTTCGTTCACGGCCGCAGCCTGCTTCGCAGTGGGGCTGATGGTTCTGGTCCTGCTGTTTGTGCTGGGGCCGATCATTGGAAAAGGTGTGGGAGCATACGTTTTTACAGGGACTGTCGAGTTCCGCCGAATGATGATTGACCAGTTCGGGAGAGGGGACGATGCGCGTGTGGCGGTTGAGTGGGCCAAGGTGAAACGGGCGCGCCGCCCGCTTTATGACGCGCTGTCTGCCTTTGAGAAAGAACTGCCGCTTCTTCCTGCCGCCAAACGCAAGGAATTGAAGCCGGCGTTCAAAGCTGTCCGCGAAGGAGTGGCGACGTTGCTGGGGCCTGAACCTGGCGCGCCCTTGCCGGCGCTCACGCGGAAGATGTACGGCCAGACCCGGTGGGAAAAAGTCCAGGCCAAGGTGACGGACATCCTGTTCGAAGAGACCTGGGATTATTCCCAAGGCGCGGGCAAAAAGGTGCTGGTTCCACGCCAACCGCTGTTTGAGGGGACGTCGCTCGCACCGCTTTTTCCGCTCCTGCAGCGTGACCTGCGTGAGTTACTGCGGCCTCAGCTTACCTTTTACCCTGGGTTTCTGACCGATGTTTCGGTGGATGCGCACTTCTTCGGGGGCATTGGCCCGGAGTTGCTGGGAACCATTTATCTGGCTTTGGGTGCGATGCTGATCGCCGTACCGCTCGGCATCATCGCCGCAGTTTACTTTCAAGAATACGCGCGGGCGGGGGTTATTTTGACCTTTTTGCGCACTTGCGTGAACACGTTGGCCGGCGTTCCGAGCGTGGTGTTCGGCCTGTTCGGTCTGGCGTTTTTCATCAACACGATGCACGTCTCTCAGGGCAAGAGCGTACTGGCTGGCGCGTTGACCTTGGCGCTGCTGGTCTTGCCGACCGTGATCCGGTCCTCTGAAGAGGCTCTTGCGGCGGTGCCGTTGGCCTACAAGGAAGGGGCCTGGGCGCTGGGGGCTGGGCAATGGCGTACGATTCTGACGGTGATCCTGCCCGCCGCTTTGCCTGGCATTCTCACCGGCATCGTGATCAGCATGGGCCGTGCCGCAGGCGAGACCGCACCGATCATTTTCACTGCGGCCGTCAGCGTTGGAAAGCTGGTCAGTCTTTCCGAAGTATTGACCGTCCCGACGCCAGCGCTTTCGTGGAATCTCTACAACCTCTGTACGGAACACGAAGCCGTTGATGAGCTACGGCACGTACAGTACGGTATGGCCGCAACGCTCGTGCTGATCGTGTTGCTTTTGAACCTGACGGCGATCCTTATCCGCGCGCGTGTCGCCAAGCGACTGAAGGGCTAGAACGGGAACTTTGCGGCATGTGCCCATGCAGGAGAAACGATGAACGACGTAGTACAAAAAGCGGAAACGCATGTCGAGGCCAAGGGATTCTCGGTCTTCTACGGCTCACATGAGGCCGTCAGGAAGGTTGATCTCGCGATACCCTCCTGCCAAGTGACGGCGATCATTGGACCGAGCGGGTGCGGCAAGAGCACCTTCTTGCGGGCGATCAACCGCATGAACGACCTGATTCATGGGTGTCACACAGCCGGGGTGTTGGATTTCGACGGGCAAGACGTCTACGGGGGTGATGTGGACACGGCGGCCTTGCGGCGCAGAATCGGGATGGTTTTTCAGAAGCCCAACCCCTTTCCGAAATCGATCTATGACAATGTCGCATACGGGCCGCGCCTTCATGGCAATGCCTCCCGAAGTGAACTCGACAGCCTTGTTGAAGAAAGTTTACGGGGCGCCGCGCTGTGGGACGAGGTTAAGGACCGTTTAGGAAAAAACGCCTTGAGCTTATCGGGTGGACAGGCGCAGCGGCTGTGTCTGGCACGTGCGCTGGCGGTCAGGCCTGAGATGCTGCTGATGGATGAGCCGACCTCGGCGCTTGATCCCAAGGCCACGGCACGCATCGAGGAGCTGATTGTGCAATTGCGCGGGCAATACACGATTACGATCGTCACGCACAACATGCAGCAAGCTTCGCGGATATCCGATATGACGGCTTTTTTTTATGAAGGCAATCTTGTAGAATTCGGCACGACGAAAGAGGTTTTTACGCGACCGCGTGAGAAGCAGACGGAAGACTATATCACCGGAAGGTTTGGGTGAAGGCCGGTAACAGGGGGTTGCTATGAATATGATTTTTGTACGCGAAAGCGAGTATCTTAAAGAGTCCGTCCTGCGTTTGGCTGGCGAAGTCGAGCAGCGTTTGTCCGAGGTGCTTAAGGCGACAGAGCGCCGCGATAAAGCGGCTTTGATGTCGTGGATGGATCGTGATTCGGAGATCGATGAGCGCGAGGTGGTGATCGAGGAGGAGTGCCTTAAAATTTTGGCCTTGCATCAGCCTGTGGCGAAGGATTTGCGGTTTGTTATCGCGGTCCTTAAAATCAACAACGACCTGGAACGCATTGGTGACATCGTGGCGAACATCGCCGATCGCGGTGTACGTCTGACAGCCTTTCCCGTGACCGATCTGCAAGAGAAAATCATGCTGATGGGGCGGTTGGCGCGCGAGATGCTGAAAGAGAGTCTCGACGCGTTGATCGCGCTGGACGTTAAGAAGGCCATCGCGGTTATCACACGCGATGACGAGGTCGACCGGTTGAACGTGGAGGTCATCAACGGGGTGGTTTCCAGAGCCACGCCGGAAAACACAGGCGCGATGACCGAGTCGCTGATTCTGGTCCACAGCATCGCGCGCGATTTGGAGCGGATCGGGGATCATGCCACCAACATTGCCGAGGATGTCGCCTATCTGGTGGACGGTACGATCATCCGGCACAAGCGGGTGAGGACATAAACGGAGGACGTATCGTATGGCTAACGAAACCCTGATGATTGTTGAAGACGATGCCGATATCCGGGAGCTGATCCGGTATAACCTTGAGCGCGAGGGATACAAAATTGTGGAGAGCGCCTCAGCCGAAGAGGCGAAGGCGTGGCTGTCGCGTTCTGTTCCCGACCTGATTCTGCTGGATCTCATGTTGCCGGGTACCGACGGGTTCGCGTTCTGCCGTGCGGTCCGGGCAGAGGAACGGACCTCCAAAATTCCGGTGATCATGGTGACGGCCCGTGACGAGGATGCCGATATTGTGGCAGGGCTTGAGGTGGGCGCGGACGACTACATGACCAAACCATTCAGCGCACGCATCTTGTCGGCCCGCGTGCGCGCCGTGTTGAGGCGGCGCGCGGTTGAGCCGGGCGATGACAGCAACGTGCTCACGCGAGGCCCGATCGAAATCGACCGCACGCACCATGCGGTCAAGATTGACGGTCAGCCGGTCACGCTTACGCTCAGCGAGTTCAAGACCCTTGACCTGTTTCTGAAACGGCCTGGAGTGGTCTTTTCCCGGTATCAGATTGTGGATGCGGTCCACGGTGAGGATTACCCGGTGACCGACCGTTCGGTGGATG
>JBBRJN010000150.1:0-7413 GCA_038219365.1 Kiritimatiellia bacterium
CAGCGCGAGGTGGACGGCAACTGGCGCGTGTGGGTGACCTTTGTTTTTCCCGGTGCGGGTGAAACGACGGGCACGCTGGCCTACACCTTCACCGATGCCGGACAAATCCGCGTGGCCTTCAAAGTTGAGCCCCAAGGCAAGGGGTTGGAGTCGCTGCCGCGCCTCGGCATGACGATGCAGATACCGCTCGGGTATGACCGTGTGACGTGGCTCGGGCGCGGACCGCACGAGAGCTATGCGGACCGTAAGGCCTCCGCTTTCTTCGGGAAATACACCTGTGCCGCCGCTGATTTCTTCTTCCCGTACGTTGAGCCGCAGGAGACCGGCAACCGGACGGAAACGTTCTGGGCGACGTTCACGGACGCCACAGGTAAAGGCATTAAGGTCACAGGCGAACCGAAGATCAACTTCAACATTCTGCCCTACACGGCCCACGAGCTTGGGATACGCAAACACCCCTGGGAACTGAACCCGTGCGGCAACTGGGTCGTGAATATCGACTACGGTCAGATGGGATTGGCGGGTGAAGACAGTTGGGGGGCCCGCCCGTGGCCGGAGTATCAGCTGACGCCCGACCGCGTTTACAGTTACGTGTTCACGCTTGCGCCGGTCAAATAGCGGCGGACATTTGAGGCAACCGATTGCGGAAAGGAACTGCATGCACACGAAAACGTGGATTGCCTGCGAACAGGCATTACCAACGGAACTGCGTGATCACAAACTGGTCGGAACTTGTCAGGGGCGGCGAGCGTGTCATTTGGCGGGGGATTGGTGGCTCATATACAAACTCGAAGACGACACCGTGATTTTTGAGCGAACGGGGTCGCATGCCGATCTGTTTAAAAAATGAGCCGGCCAGAATGGGGAATCGACGGAAACGCCGGGCTTCCTCCTGTTCGTAGTGGCGCCGTGAGGCGCTTCTTGCCTATCATTAGAATTGCTGACCTTTTCGTTTCCGGTATTGCGGCACCCCCACTTCTTCGGTAATATGGTCGGTGTTTTACTGTGCTTCTGGATGTCTGCCGAAGCGGCCGGCACAGAAGTCGGCGAGGTGTTGCTTTTATGATTCGGACATACATGCTTCTTTCCCTCACCGCGCTCGGGCTGCTCGTTGGCGGGTGCGGTTCCAATTCCGGCCAGAGTGCCCTGAAGCAGGGAGTCGCCGCGTTCAAGGAGAAAAATTACGCCGTCGCGATCACCCAGTTCACACGCGCAACCCGCCGGATCACCGATTCGGCGGATCTCTACTATAATCTCGGACTTGCCCACCTCTGTCAGGGTGAGATCGAGCCGGCGACCGCCGCCTTCAATGCCGCGCTGGAACTCGCGCCCAAGCATGGCGAAGCGCTCGCGTGTCTCGGACAGATCGCCTACCTGCAAAACGACCTGCACAAGGCGACGGCCCTTTTCGAACAGGCGCTGGCAGTTGCCACAAGCGATGAAAACAAGGCCCGCAGCCACAACGCGCTGGGTTTGGCGGAGTCGGGTCGGGAGCGTTATGATCTGGCCCGTCTTCATCTGTTACAAGCCATCAAGCTCAACCGCCAGTATGCGCCCGCGCTCTACAATCTGGCCAGCCTCTACCTTGACAAATTCAATCTTCGCGAAGAGGCGCTCGATAACTTCGAGATGTATCTGCATATCGCAGACAAAGGCGAGAGGCATTACGAGAAGGCGATGAAGCAAGCCAAACGCCTTCGGGACAATCTGGCCAGGACGCAGGCGGAGGAGCGGGACAGCGTGCGGCGCGACCCCGCCGCTGCAGCCACGTTGTTGCAAGAGGGCGCAAAGCTTCAGAACAACAAGCAATACCCCAAAGCGATCAAGGCCTTCCGCGATGCGTTGGCTGAGGATCCGCTCACCTTCAGCGCGGCGTTCGATCTGGCCATGATCTACAAAGCACAAGGACAACGCGCGGAGGCGCTGGAGGCCTTCAAGCGGGCGACGGAGATCAACCCCAACCACCAGGGCAGCTATTCCATGGCGGCGGAACTGGCGCTACAGTTGAAGCGCTACGCGGAGGCTGCCAAGATTCTTGACCGCGCGATCGCCCGTAGCCCGTATAACCCGGCGACAGCCGAGTTGATGACCCGCATCCGTTATACTGAAAACCGCCTTCCCGAAGCGCGGGCCTATGGTGAATTCTACCTATCCCTGTTGCGCACGGGCGACAAAAACAGCGCCGCCTACGAAAAGTGGGTCAAGTCGCTGCCGGTGAGGTGATCGTCAACGACCTGCACTCGAAGAGCCTCGCGACCGGTAGTCCCCGCGCTCCGAGCGCGGCGGACGGCTCTTGGAAGGGGCACCGCCAGAGGGTCTTAATCCTATGCCCATGTTCCTACAAGAGATCGGTTGGCTTGACTATCTGGCGTTCGGCACCGTCGCTTTTTTAGTCATTCGCGGTTTTATAAACGGCTGTTCCGGAGAGATCGGACGCTTCGTAGGAACGGTGACAGCGGCGGCCTTCGGGTATTTCGGCTTCGCCCCAGTGGCGCGGCAGGTGCTGGCCGCCCACCTGTTCGCCGCCAACCCGTATGCGGCGCGGCTGATCGCCTTCATTCTGATGTTCGTGGTCAGCGTCGCCCTCTGGTTGGGGTTGCGCCGCCTGCTCTGCGACGCCATTCGGATGGCGATCGCCCAACCGTTCGACGCCATTTTGGGAGGCATGATCGGAGGCGTCAAGGCGTTTATCCTCGTAGCGATTCTCTGCGCGTTCGGCTTGCTGAGCCCTCGCGAGAGCGATCGCACCCACTTTCAACAAAACTCGATCACCGTGCAGAAAATCGCTCCCCTGCTGAAGAGAATCACCACCCCCGACCGCTAGAGGGGGGCTTATGACCTTGCTCACTCAACTCATGGAAATGGACGACGCGGCCCTCATGCTACGGGTTTGCGCCGACGACCGCGACGCGTTCGCGGTGCTGGTGAAGCGACATCAAAAAATGCTGTTGAACTTTTTCGTACGTTCCGGCGTTCAATACGATTGCGAGGACTTGGTTCAACAAACCTTCCTGCGGCTATACCGCTACCGTGAGCGTTACACGCCCACGGCCAAGGTTACGACGTTTCTGTTCTTGCTGGCGCGGCAGGTCTGGATCGACGAATTGCGGCGGCGCAAGCGGCAGGAACGGCTGGCCGAGGGGTTGGCGGCAAACCCGCACCCGGAGCATGTCGAACCCGTAGCCGCCGATGCGGGTGCGTCGGGGTGCATGGATTTGGAGCAGGCCCTCGCCTCTTTGCCGGAGGGTCTGCGACAGGTCGTTGAACTCGGCGTGTATCAGGATCTGCCTTACGCGGAAGTTGCGGCGGTTTTGGCGATCCCCGTGGGAACCGTGAAGTCGCGCATGTTCAACGCGCTGGCCAAACTGCGTGCGTATTTGGAGGAGAAAGCATGAAACTTGCAGCACACTTGAATGAGCTTGCCGCACCGGATGCCGCCGCGTTCCGGGCACTGGCAGTACGCCTGCGTGCCATGCCCGAGCGTGAGCCGTCAGCGGAACTGACCGGCCGGATCATGGCCGCAGTCGATGCGGAGCGCGACCGGAACCAACGGCGGTTCCGCTGGCCCGGGCCTCGCTGGGGCATTGCGGCCGCAGCCTTGCTGGTGGTGTCGCTTTCGCTCTTCTCCGTGTATCAGCACCACGCCGGTTTATCAGGCGCTGCGGCGCAACCGGCGGACGGGTCTGCTTGGCTTGCCGCTAACCAGGAGCCGGACGGCACCTGGAGCCCGACCCGCCACGGCGGTGCGGAGGCCTACCGTCCGGCCCTGACCGCCCTCGCGGCCTTGGCGCTCGACCGCACGCCCGACGCCTACGCGGCGCAGGTTCGCCAGGCCTGTCTCGCGCTCACCGCGCTGCAAGAGGCCAGCGGCGCGTTCGGCGGCGAAGGCCGTGCGCAACTCTACAACCACGCGATCACCACCTTCGCGCTCGCCACGCTCTACCCGAACAAGCCTGCGCTCAAACCGGTCCTGCAGCGGGCGCTTGCCTTTATCCGCACTCAGCAAACAGCCGAAGGCGGCTGGGATTACGAGCCACGCTCGGAGGGTAACACGGCGGTCACGGCTTGGCAGGTGCGCGCCTTGGCATGCGCCGAGGCACAGGGCTTCGAGGACGCGAAGATCCCCTTGCGCAAAGGCCTGCGCTGGCTGCGCGGCAGTGCCCGCGACGATGGCAGTGTCGCCTATCACCGCGACTCTCCCGCACGCTCCGACAGCCTGACGGCTCTGGCCGCTTACGCGCTGATCACAGCAGGCAAAGACTATCCCGGCTTGGCCGACTTGGGCCGGCAGGCGGCTAACTCACTGCATGCGTCAGCAGGACCGGACCGCTCGCCCGACTGCTACCGCGATTACGCCAAGGTGATCGCCTTCGACTCCGCCGGTTCCAGCCAGCAAGCCGACGCGGTGCGGCAGCAGATGATGAGGCTGAATGAAGCGGGGGAGCGTGACCAGTGGGAAGCCGTCGGCGGCAAGCTCTACACCACGGCGCTGACCACGCTCGCGGCGCGATAGGGCGAGACTGGCGGTTCGGGGGACCATCCCTGCCAATCATGACTGACTAAAAAAGGGTTTCTGATGCTGAACGAGAAAATAAAAGCGGCTCTGTCTGATCTCGACATCACGCGCTACGGCGCGGTGCCCGTGAGCGAAATCGTTTTCTCCGAGGAATTCCGGAGTTCATGCGAATCCAACCAATGCGGAAAATACGGCACCAACTGGTCCTGTCCGCCCGGCGTGGGCGAACCCGCCGCGCTGATTGAGCAGGCGCGCGGATTTCAAAACGGACTGGTCATCCAGACGGTGTGGCCGATCGAGGACATGTTCGATTTCGACGGCATGATGGCCGGCGGCGAAAAACACAACGCGCTGTTCCGCCGCGTGGCGGCGCGGGTGGATCCGCTGTTGCCTTCTGGCGAGAAGCTGGCCCTGAGCGCGGGCGCGTGCGCGGTCTGCGAGGTCTGCACCTATCCTGCCGGCCAGCCCTGCCGTCTGCCGAAGCAGGCGATGTCCTCGCTCGAATCCTACGGCATCGACGTGGCGCGTCTCATCGAAAGCGCAGGGCTCAGCTACCACAACGGGCCCAACACCGTATCCTACGTCGGGGTCATCCTCTTCGGCGCCTCAGCCGCGCAGGATGCCTGAGGCGGCCTCGGCGCGGTACTCGGCGACCGTGCGGCGAAGGCCGTCGGACAACAGGATCTCCGAGCTCCAGCCGAGGCTGCGGATGAGCGTGGTGTCGCACAGTTTGCGCGGCGGGCTAAACGACGGAGTCGCTCGGGCTGCCCGTTGTTCCGGTTTCCGTTTCAGCACGATTTCATTCTCGCGTAATTCATAGGTGAGCCCGACGGGACCGAGCACCTCCTGCGAGGGCAGAGGGGGAGTCATTCGACATTCGACAAATGCGTTAACACATCGGGTGCATTACGTAAGGCTTTTCTTACGTTTATGCGTATGCTCGCTCAACCGCCTGCGCTGGGTTATCCTTTTTTAAGGACCCCTTTTTCACATCTTGACAGTGAAAATAGATGCGCCCGTCAAATAAAAAAAGTTGTTTTTATTGGGATTTTACAATAAAAACGACCTGATTGAATGGTGGGCGCTACAGGACTCGAACCTGTGACTTCTACCGTGTGAAGGTAGCGCTCTAACCAACTGAGCTAAGCGCCCGCAACGCGTAAAAACGGGTGTATATATATCATTCACGACGTGAAAATGTCAAGAGGTGCCGCAAAATAAAAACGGTGCCGCGACTGCCGCTACTTCAACAGCACCGCGCGATAGAACCGTTGAGTGACCCCTGTCGCCGTATCCGTGAACGACCATACGCCGTTCAGGGGCCGGTTGGTTTGCAGCGGAATCCACGCGGGTGCTAGAAGGTCGTCCTTGTACTGGACCACATAGGCGTGGCCTGGCGAGGCAGGCTTGTCAAAGGTGATGGCGGTTGTCGCTCCAGGGGCGATGGCGGTGATATTAGGAACCGGCGGCGCACCGAGCCTGTTGGACGCCCTCGGCGTCCAGTTGGCCATGGTACATACGTTGTTGGTGTTGCCGTCGGGATAGAGTCCTTGGCTCACATTTTGAAGTTGCATGCCGAACGTGAACGCATGCTGCCGCACTCCTTCGGGCGAGAAGAGTCCGAGCGCCTCTCCGCTGTTGCTCAGCTTGAAGGCAGCGTGGACATCGCCGCTGGTACCGGTCCCGTTCTGCGCGGTTTCATCGTCGGCCCAGACCAGCAGGAAGCCGTGCGCACCAATCACGGTATTTGTGGGGATCATCCACTTGGAGGGCAGGGCGAGATTATCCGTGAGCGTAAAGCCGGAGAGGTTGACGGGGTCGTCATTCGGATTGTAGAGTTCAAACCAGTCTTGGAACTTCTGGTCGCACGCGTCCGGGTAGCCCGCGGGACCGAGGTTGTCCGCCAGCCACTCGTTGATGACCACGGGGAGCGGTGCTGGCAAGCCGAAATTGGTGACGGCAATCGTATCCCACGCGTTGGTGAGAAGCTGGCCGCGCAAATTGTACGCCTGCACGTCGAGCTGGTTCGCATAGCCGGTGAGCGGCACGGTGACGGTCCAGTTTGTCACGCTTGTCCAGATGACCGGATGGGCCACGCCGTTGACCGTGATGCTGTTTACCGTGGCGGGCCCGGTGCCGGCGAGCGTCACGGGGCTGTTGGTGACGCTGAAGCCGTTGCCGAGGTTGTTGGTGATCGCGAACGGGGTCGAAAGCGGCAGCTGGCTGCGGACATAGTCGGCGCGATTCTTGAGGTAGGTCACGGCTCCGCTCCAGTTCTGTCCGACAAGCCCAGAGTAGTGTGTGGCCCAGCGGCTCATGTAGGCGGTGTCGCCCGTGATGCCCGAGAGCTCGTACAGGTGGCCATAAAAAGCATGCAGGTTAGACGGCAGGTTGATGATCTTTGCCGTGTTCGCCGAACTCGTGCCGGGGAATGCCGTATTGGTGGCCTGCACGAAAGAGTAGTCCATGTCCCACGGGAAGAACATGGCCTTGCCGTCCTCGGGGCGGAAATAGAAGATCGCATTGTGTGTGCTATACGTGTAATTATCGTTACCGCCGATCAGGCTGAGATAAGCGACCCCCCGCATCCACTCGTCCACGTCCATGAGCTGCCGCGTCTGGGTGTCGAGTGCGGCACCGGTCAGGCTGAAGGCTTTTGCCAAAGCGACCATGGGCGCGTAGTTGTTGCGGGTGGTGTGGTTCTCCTTGAGAAAGGTCCAGCGGTAAGCCTCCGGGTTTTCGCCGAGGTCCATAATATCCGTGCCGAACACGCGGTCGGGATTGGGGAGCTTGGGCGACTGCACGTCGCCGGTGACCGTATTGGTCGGGTAGTAGATGTATTCGAATTTAAAGAGTTCGCCGTCGCCGCCGTCCTTGTACTGCTTGCCCAGGAATTC
>JBBRJN010000151.1:0-7390 GCA_038219365.1 Kiritimatiellia bacterium
CAACGCGGGCTCTAATGCGTTGGCAGTCGCCGCCGCACAAGCGAAGCTCACGGTCAAGACCTCCCCGCTCTTCAGCGCGGAAGACACCCTCTATTGGGTCGAAAACTCCAAGGAGTTCGCCGAGGCCGCCTTTGAGCTCGATCCCGACCGCACGGATTCCCGCTTCGGTATTGTCAAGGGCGAGAACCACATCTATGTGATTGAACCGATTGAGCGTTCTCCGGCCCACACGCCGACCTATGAGAACGTCTTGAGTGATCTCCGCCCGCGCGCCATGGCCAAGGCCCGCACGGAGGCGTTTCAGAGCTACACCAAGGAGTTGCGCGCCGACCTGCAAAAGCTGGTCGCCGAAGGCAAGAGTTTCAGCGAGGCCGCGAAAGCCAAGGCGCTGAACGTTTCGACTTCGATCACCTATACCGTTAGCGATGTCCAGAATCAAAAAATTGAAAACGGGCTTTCGATCGCGTACGGTGCGATGACCCTTAAAAAGGGTGCGGTCTCAGAGGCTGTTCCGGCATCGGCCGCGAAGTCGCTCCTCATCTACGTGCAGGATCGCCAGCCGGGAGACGCGCTCGCGGCGGAAATGATGCGCTCGCAAATCCGCTCGAGTATCGCGCGCCGCCGCAATAACGAACTTTTTTCTGATTGGTTGAAGTGGAACCTCTCGAAGCAGGACTTTAAGCCCGCCCGTCCTTTGAACGAGGACGACGCCGACGTTGTGATTGAGAGCAGTGATGACACCGACGCGCCCAAGAAAAAGGCCGTCAAGTAAACGGTAAGGCAAGGGACGGGGGAGTTGAAAGACCGGCGTGTGTGGCCGCGTCCGGTAGGGACGGATCCCCGAAACGTCCGCCGGTCCAAGTAGCTTCATTGCCCTGCGGACGTTTCGGGGAAGCGTCCCTACTGGACGCGTCTCGGCAGCGGGCCGTGTTCCCAGTATGCTTGGCGAACAGACGGACACGTTGTTTCACCACGAAAACGTTTGTTTCTTGAGTCAATCCCCTCTTCGTGAACTTCGTGGTGATGATTCTGGTACGTCACCTTCCGCCTCCAACCCTGGCGTGCGCGTGGTCTATGGCGGCGAGAAGGGCTTCGCGTTCAAGGGTTACGATATCGTCTCGCGGCGGGAACTTGAGTCTCAATGACAGCACGCAGCGCAACCGGCCGGTGGGCTCGCCCCATGAACACGGGCAAGATGCCCGTGCCACACGACGCCATGTGCCACCCCTGGAACCTCGCCCGGTGCTCGCCCATGAACACGGGCAAGATGCCCGTGCCACAGAGGGAGCTTCCGACAAGCGTTAAGCGTAATTGCTCCTGATCATCTCCTCGAAATGCGGGTCATTCATGACATCGAGGATCCGCATTTCGCGGTGAGCGTTTTCGGCCGAGTCCGAGGCGTGCGCGGCGTTGACCATGATATTGGTTCCGAATTCGCGGCGGATCGACCCGGGCCTTGCCTTCAGGGGATCGGTTGCGCCGAGGACGTCACGGATTTTGTTCACCGCGTCGATGCCCTCATAGACAATGGCCAAACACTCTTCTGTTCCCGGGAACGTGCGTTCTTCCGGCAGGCTGTTGGAGGGGCGGCGCCCGGTCATGAATTCGACGATGTTTTCGAATTCGCGTTCGGCGAAGAGCGGTGCCAGGTAATCGCAGAGCGTGTCGAGCGGTGCGGCGTCGACCGGAAAGCCGAACTCGCGCGAAAGGGCCTGTGCGGCGCGGTCCGCGCCGAAACGTTTGAAGACCGACTTGAGGTTTTCGCGCACGGGTCCATAGAACTCTTCGGCCTGGGCAACGGACATGGCGAATTTCTTGACTCCCACAATGCGCAGGCCGGTGCTGGAAACGAGATCCATGATGTTGCCTGCGCGCAGGGAGGGCTGTCTCCAGTTGTCGGGCTTAAGCATCACCAGCGTCTGCTGCACGTCTGCGCCGCCCGGCACATCCATCGCGCCGCGCACGATGCCGGCGTCGGAGTGCAGGTGTTTCAGCCAGACATTCAGGATTTCGCCGACGACCTTTTTGGTGGCTCCGACCAGCACGGCGGGTTCAAAATACTCCACATGTCCGGTTTTGGGGTCGGTGACCATGTCGCCATAGGTGTCGCGGACGGTCTGCCCGCTGCACCAACGCTGGCGGATGCTGCCGGTGACCTCATAAATTTTACGGACGGCGTCCTCGCCCTCGAAGAGCAGCAGGATGGAGCGGTGGGGGCATCCGGTACTCTCGTCGGGCGTGTAGGCCCGGCGCACATAGTTGGAAATAAGCGCACATTTATCAGGGTCGGACGGCTCGTAGGAGCTGAGGTAGTCGGCAAAGGCAGTGGCGAGGGCGGATGAGGCACCGATAACGCGGGCACCGACCAGTTTCAGGTCCGTGCGTACAAGATACCTTGCAATGATTCCGCCGGTCCGTGATTTGCGGATCGGGTAGGGGTTGATGAGTACGAACGCCAGTTCTTTCGCCATAGATGAAAACCTCTTAGTTGCCCTTGGCTGATTTCCGAAAACTCACAACTCCGAGCGCCACCAGTGTGAACGCCATGATGATCAGGATGGCCGACGTGACGGTCATCACTCCGCCGGCCTTGAAGCCGACGTTTTGCCAATTCTTTAAGCTGCGGAGGAAAAGGGTGATGACCGCCGCACCGCTGGTAAGGATCATGAAAAGCATGGGCAACAGGACGATGCTCACCGGACGTTTGTGGCGTAGCAGCCACAGGCAGGCACCGAGCAGCGTGAGCGCCGCGAGAAGTTGGTTAGAGGAGGCGAAGATCGGCCAAATGCTCTTGGAGCCGCCGCCCAGCAAGAGCCAGCCCGAGGCGAGCACGGCGAGGAGCGTGGCGGTGTAGCGGTTTGCGAAGAGCTGGTTTAAGGGGGTCTTTGCAAGTTCGGAGGGTTGCTCGGAGCCGGCTTTTTCGCGTGGCAGGAAGAGCTCCTGCCAGGTGAAGCGCGCGAGGCGGGTGGCGGTGTCGAGCGTGGTCATCAGGAAGGCCGCGAGGGCCAGAGAGATGAAAACGAGGCCGACGTTGTGCGGCAGGCCGAGCTTATCGGTGAAGCCTGCGACGCCGCTGGCAAAGAGCTTGACCGCGCCTTGCGTCTTCATGGCCGCGCTGTACTCGGTCTGGGTCATCCAGCCAACTGCGATGAGCGCGATGATGGCGAGCGCCCCCTCGATCAGCATGCCGCCAAAGGCCACTGGCCGCATGTGACTTTCTTTATCGATTTGCTTGGCCGTGGTGCCGGTGGCGACCAGCGCGTGGAAGCCGGAGCAGGCTCCGCAGGCCACGGTGACGAACAGCAGCGGCAGGAGGGGGTCCTTCGCGCCGGTCACGGGGTTGAGCGCCTGCCAGCCGGTGAAGGCGTCGAGCCTGATGTCGGGAGCCGCGACGAAGATCCCGACGAAGCCGAGCAGCATCATGGCGTAGAGCAGGTAAGAGTTCAGGTAGTCGCGTGGCTGCAGGAGGAGCCACACCGGCAGGACCGAGGCGGTGAAGCAGTAGCCCAGCAGGACGAGCACCCAGAGCTCTTTGGCCGCCGCCTTGTCGCAGCCGAACAGGCTCGGGAGGTCAAGCGGGATGAGGGTGCCGAAATAGACGCAGGCGAAGGTGAGCGGGACAAAAATGCAGGAGGCGACGGCGATGTTGACGCCGCCCTTATAAACCGTCTTGCCGAAACCGACCGCCAGCACGATGAAAAGCAAGGAGGCTGTGGCCACGGGGGGCATGTCCACGAAAGTTTCGGCCACGATACGCGTGAACTCGGCGACCACAAGAATGAGGGTGAACCAGCAGAAGAAAAGAAAGAGCTGGCGCCCTTGGAAGCCCATGAGCGACTCGATCACGGTGCCGATCGAACGGCCCTGATGGCGGATAGAGAGGAACATCGCGACCAGGTCGTGTACGGAACCGATGAAAATGCAACCGATGACGACCCAGAGCACGACCGCGACCCAGCCGTACTGCGCGGCCAACACGGGGCCGACGATCGGCCCCGCTCCCGCGATGCTGGCGAAGTGGTGGCCGAAGAGGATGGCGGGATGCGTGGGGACGTAGTCGATGCCGTCTTTGTGCGTGTGGGCCGGGGTTGGCCGCGCCGCGTCGACACCCAACAAGCGCTCAATGAAGCGTCCGTAAAAATGATAAGCGAGCCCGAACAGAACAAAAGAAACAACTAAGAGCAACGCACCGTTCATACTGAAACTCCATTGTGTAGCTGTCGGCTTTTTAGAGTACCTGTTTGAAACAGGGGTGTCAATGGAAGTCGCCGCAGCCAGGCCAGTTCACGGCGGCGCATACGGGCACGCTCGGCTGGGGTGTGATCGTCCGCGCCGGTCAGGTGGTCGAAGCCGTGTGCCATGTAGAGCGCGAGCTCGCGGTCGGCGGACCAAGCGGCGCGGTGCGGTGCGACGCGAGCCGCATGCTCGACGTTAACAAACAGCTCGCCGGTCAAGCCGAAAGGCTCGCCGGGGATGGAGTCATACCGCTGCGTGACGACATCGGTGGCCCCCTCATGCGCCATGATCGCCGCGTTAACCGGCGCGCTGCCCGCGTCGTCCAGCAGATGGATCGTCACCTCCTGCCACGGCGGCTCATTCGGCTGTCGCGCCTGCGCCAGACCGGCGAGCGCGAGCGCTAGCCGCTTGAGGGCGGCCGTGTCGAGCTTGAAGCGGCGCTGGGCGTTGTGGATCAGAATTCGCATGATTGATCACGCTTCGATCTTGAAAATTTTTTGGGCGGTACTCACCCGGTTCGGCAGGTCGGCGTCCTCCAGCTCCGCGGCGACCTGGGCGAGAAAGTCCGGGATCGGAATCTGCTGTGGGCATTTTTCGAGGCAGGCCCCGCACTTGACGCACTGGGAGGCATACCCCGGACGTCCGTCCACCAGATCGCCGCTCATCCGCAAGGCGTACCGGAATTTTCCGGCTTCGACGGCCCCGAACATGTGGAGCCGGTTGTACTCCTCGAAGCAGATGGGGATCGTCACATGGGCCGGGCAGGGCATGCAGTAGCCGCAGCCGGTGCAGCCGACCTTCATCAGGCCCCGATAGGTCAGGGCGACCCGCTCCATCAAGTCCAGCTCTTCCTCTGTCAGGGCGTTGGCCTGCGCCGTACTCGCAAGGGCGATGTTTTCACGGATATGCGACTCCTCGTTCATGCCGGAAAGAACCACCGTGACTTCCGGGTGGTTCCAGACCCAGCGCAGCGCCCACTCGGCCGGTGACCGCCGGACGGGGGCCTCGTTCCAGAGGGCCTCGATGGCGGGTGGCGGTTGGGCCAGCCCCAAGTTGCCGCCGCGCAGCGGTTCCATGACGATGACGCCCAGGCCTTTGGCGGCGGCGTGTTCAAGACCTGCCGTGCCTGCCTGATACGATTGATCCAGATAGTTGTACTGAATCTGACAGAAGATCCAGGGGTAGGCATCAACGATGCGCATGAAGTCGCCCGCCAAACCGTGAAAGGAAAAGCCGGCGTTGACGATCCGTCCGTCCCTCTTCGCTTGTTCGAGAAAGTCGAGAACGCCGAGCCGCTCCAGATTATCCCACGCCGCTCCGTCGAGTGAATGGAGCAGATAGTAGTCGATGGGGTCGGTCTCCAGTTTCTTCAACTGCGCCGCCAAGAAACGGTCCATGTCGGCACGGCTCTTGATCATCCACGACGGTAGCTTGGTGGCCAGCTTGATCCGGTCTCGGTAGCCGTCCCTCAGCGCTTTCCCGAGCAACACTTCGCTCTCACCCGCGTGGTAAGGCCATGCCGTGTCCAGGTAGTTGATGCCGTGGTCGATGGCGCCTCGTATCTGGCGGATCGCGCGAGCCTCATCGATCTTCCCATCCTTGAGGGGCAGCCGCATGCAGCCGAAGCCTAGAACTGATAACATGTCGCCGTTTTTCGGCATCTTCCTGTACTGCATGGCGCGTTTCCTTTTCACGAAACAAAAATTTCTCATGGTAGCTGGAGTGTATGCCTGGAAGCACGTTTCAATTAGCTGTTTTGCTCTGAGCCCGAGCGCTGGCAGACGGTCGTCCGTCCCTCCTTTACTCTTCGAAACACAGCCTCCGTTCTGCTGCTGACCGAGATAGAAGGATTGCCCGCCCCTCTGCGTCCCTCATGTGGGCAAAGGTGAAGAAACCGGAGCAATCCGAAGGGCTCTTGCCACGCGCAGGTCACCCCAGTCGGCGAAACGCATTCTCCGCGCACCGTCCTTGCGTTTCGGCCCGAAGAAGTGTCGGTTGTGCTCGAACACGCTGTCCACAAACGCCTTGCGGCCGACGGCCATCCCGTCCGTGAAGTAGCGGACCCGGCACCGCAGCGCCTGCTGAAGCGTCAGTTTCCCGTTGCTTTTGATGACGCGGTCGACCTCGGTCGTCGAAATCCCCGGACGGACGACCCGCTCGCTGACCGCCTCGCGTTTCTCCTCGCCCGCGGTGAAAAGCAACACGCGGTAGCGCTTGGCGACGTGCCGCCAGTCGCCGGGCTGCTCGCCCCAGCGCGAGCCGTGAACGGCTGACAGGCCTTCGCGCGCCTGTTTCCCGCCGGCGGTGGCCTCGCCGTAGCCGCTCCAGCGGTAGTCCTTCGGATCGGAGACGATTTTCGCACGGACAGGGTTCAGGTCGATGTACGCCGCAACGGCCGCCTTCGCGCTCTCCTCATTCTCGACCAGCACGCTCTTGAAGCGGTCCTCCCAGAGCGTTCCCGCCCGACCGTGGCGGCTGTTGTACGACATGCTGTAGCGCTGCTTGACGGTCTTCACGAACGCGCTGATATCGAACATCCGCGCACGAAGCTTATTCTGTTGGTCGTCAACAAGATAAACCGCTCCCGTCCGCCGCCATTCATCCCACTGTTTCTGGACGTTGGCGACATAGATTCGCCCGTAAAGAACCGTCATTCTCCGCACCAGTTCAGCTTCATCCACCTCGCTGCGCTCCGGCACCTCGACCAGCAGATGGAAGTGGTTCGACATGACGGCGTAGGTGAGCACGCGCAACCCGCAGAACGTTTCCGCGCGCCGCAGCATGCCCCGGAATATCTCCTTCTCCTTGTCGTCCAGCCGGAAGTTACGGTCCACGATCCGGCTCACGACGTGGTAGCACCCGACGCCTTCGGCCCTCACCCTCGCATGCCTCATATCCCGCCTCCTTTGCCTTTTTCTTCCGTACGCCCGTCACTGTACCACGGCCACAGTCTCGCCCGCAACGCATTTCTTCTCTAAATACCTGTCCCTTTGTTCACTCTCTTCGAAACACAGCCTCCGTTCTGCTGCTGCCCGAGATAGAAGGATTGCCCGCCCCTCTGCGTCCCTCATGTGGGCAAAGGTGAAGAAACCGGAGCAATCCGAAGGGCTCTTGCCACGCGCAGGTCACCCCAGTCGGCGAAACGCATTCTCCG